>JAZQLK010000050.1:0-4167 GCA_045542635.1 Eubacteriales bacterium | reverse complement strand
CTCAGCAACAATATTCTTAAGCCCATTATCAACTGGATACTCGCTCTCGTTTTGGGAAAGGATTCTCTCAGCGAGCTTTACACATTCCTTGTAAAAACCGAGGTTACCGATGCTACAACAGGCGAAATAACAGTTGACCTTGCAAACTCCATCTACATCGACTGGGGCGCATTCATCAATGCAATCATTAACTTCCTCCTTATCGCATTCGTACTCTTTATGATCGTAAGAACCATCAACAAAATGAAGAGCATCGACATTGTTGACGACAGACTTACAAAGGAAGACAAGAAGGCTCTTAAGGCTCAGGGTAAGAGAGTTACAGACAAGGAAGCTGTAAAGGAATATCTTAACGCTAAGGCAGCTAAGGCAGCAGAGGAGAAGGCTAAGGCAGACGCAGAGGCAGCTGAAAAGGCAAGACTTGAAAGAGAAGCTAATCCCACAACAGAGGATCTTCTTAAGATGATTCTTGCGCAGATGCAGAAATAATCATAGCTTATAAAAACGGCGGAATTATCCGCCGTTTTTTCTATTCCAAGCCTCTTTTTTGATATTATATATAATGCGGTATTGAATTTTATCCGATCATATGATAAAATTAATTATGCTTTAAGTGCAATTAAGGAAAGTAAATTAAAATATACTTAACACCAATATATTGAAAGAGGTGAAAATAATGAAAAATAAGGGACTAAAAGGAATTTTACTTATTCTCGTAATAAGCGTGCTTGTATGCTCAATGACATCCTGCTCAATTCTTATGGGCGCAGGCGGAGATTGGGATACGACGACCACAGTCGAGGTGGACGGCACAAGGACAGAGCAAACGCCCTCCGGCGATATCATAGTAAACGGAGACTCCATAAATAATGATATAACCATACAGGTTCAGGGCGGAGATCTGTCCGCCGCGGCAAACGAGGCGCTTCGCTCCGTTGTAAGCGTTTACTGTGATTACGGCATAACAGGCGGCGCCGGCGGTGCGGGCATAATTTACGAGATCAATGCGGAGGGCGACGCCTTCATAATCACAAACTACCACGTAGTATACAATTCAAAGCTGAATACTCCAAACAAAATCTGCAATAAAATATCCGTATACCTTTACGGTATGGAGTCAAGCGAATACGCAATTCCCGCAACCTACGTTGGCGGCTCTATGAATTACGATATTGCGGTGCTTCGCGTTGAAAATAACGCTATTCTCAGAATGGCATATCAGAACGGTACGGCAAAGAACGTTAAGATAGCGGACTCCGACAAGGTAACCGTTGGACAAAGAACTCTCGCTATAGGTAACCCCACCCTCGGTGGCATTTCCGTAAGCTCAGGCGTTATAAGCGTTGATTCCGAAAACATCGACGTGCAGGTAGCTGACGATAAGAGCGCCGTGACTCTTCGCGTTATGAGAACGGATACTGCCGTAAACTCAGGCAACTCGGGAGGAGGCTTCTTCAACGACAAGGGCGAGCTTATCGGTATTGTAAACGCCAAGGCGGCAAGCAGCGAGATTGAAAATATCGGCTATGCGATCCCCTCTAACGTAGCGAGAGGAATTGCGGATAATATAATCGACTATTGCTTCGGCAAGAGCTGTGAAACCGTAATGAGAGGTATTCTCGGCATAGGTGTACGCGCCTCCGAGCTTTATACCCGCTACGATACGGAAACGGGACATCTTGTAAAGATGGAAAAGGTAATAGTTGACAGTGTGTCCGACGGAGGTCTTGGCGCAAGCATCCTTCAGAAGAACGACGTTGTAAAGAGCATCACAATAGGCGGTAAGACCGTTGAGGTTACAAGAACCTATCACTTAATAGACGCTATGCTTGATGCAAGAGTAGGCGAAACCGTATACTTTACAATTGAGCGCGGCGGACAGGAAAAGACAGTCAGCGCAATAATTACCATAAGCTGCCTTGTGGCGTATTGATCGCTTCCTACGGGGAAGAAAAACATATTTATTCATAAATCAGAGAAGGACGGTTGCACATGAGATTACTTCTTTGCGAGGATGAAAGATCCTTGTCAAGAGCTATTGAAACAATTCTGAAAAGAAATAATTATTCCGTGGACGCGGTATATAACGGGAAGGACGCCCTTGACTATATAACCGTGGGAAATTACGACGGAATTATCCTCGATATTATGATGCCCATAATGGACGGTATTGAGGTATTAAAGGCTATCAGAGCCCAAAAAATAAACACTCCCGTCCTTATTTTGTCCGCAAGGTCCGAAATCGACGACAAGGTAAAGGGACTTGATATGGGAGCAAACGACTATCTTACCAAGCCCTTTGACGCAAGGGAGCTTCTTGCAAGAATAAGAGCTATGACAAGAGAAACCGAAACTCAAAGCGATTCAAGTCTGCGCTTCGGAAACGTGACCCTTGACTGCGCATCCTATGAGCTGAAGTCCCCCGACGGCTCCTATAAGCTTGCCAACAAGGAATTCCAGATGATGGAAATGCTTATGCGTAATCCCAAAAGGCTCATATCAACGGAGACCTTTATGGAGAAAATATGGGGCTATGACAGCGACTCCGAAATAAGCGTTGTGTGGGTATATATTTCCTACCTCCGTAAAAAGCTTCTTGCTCTTAATGCGGATATACAGATTAAGGCACAGAGAAATTCGGGCTATTCCCTGGAGGAAACCAAATGATACGCAGACTCCGTTGGAAGTTTATTTTAATAGCTATGCTGTCCCTTTTTATGGTTCTTGCCATAATTATGGTAACGATAAACGCATTAAGCTATAAGGGAGTTATAGACAAGGCGGATGAGACCCTTGATATAATTGCCGAAAGACAGGGTAAGCTGCCTGTTTTACCCCAGCTTCCGGGCTTTCATCAAAACAGGGAATGGGATAAGGAAATCCCCGTTGAATCCCGATTCTTTTTAGTGGTATTTTCAAAAAACACAGAGCCTGTGTCTGTAATTATCGGTAATATTACGGTTCTGGACGGCGAGGATGCGGTATATATGGCGGAGCGCGCCTTACAGGAGGGTAAGGAAAGAGATTTTCTCGGAAATTACAGATACCTTGTAAGGGATGAGGGCGACTTTACTCAGGTTGTATGCCTGGATTGCTCAAGCGCCCTTTCCACCAACAGGAATTTCGTTATAATCAGTATAACCATATCGGCGGCAGGGCTTCTTGCCGTATTCCTGCTCCTTTACTTCCTTTCCAAGCTTGTTACCGAGCCTGTCAGTCAAAGCGTAGAGAAGCAGAAAAGATTTATAACCGATGCGGGACACGAGCTGAAGACTCCCCTTACTGTAATTGATGCGGATGCGGAGCTTATCGCTATGGAAAACGGCGAGAGCGAATGGGTTACGGATATCAAGCTCCAGACCAAGCGTCTTGCATCCTTGACAAACGACCTTATTTACCTATCGAGAATGGAGGAGGAGGGCTATAAGCTTCCCTTTGTGGAATTTCCCCTCTCCGATCTGGTTTCTGAAATTTCCCAATCATTCACCTCAATTTTCAAGACAAACGGCAAGAATTTTAATACCCGTATAGAGAATTTAATGGCTATTAAGGGGGATGAAAAGTCAATTTCCCAGCTTGTTTCCATTCTCCTTGACAATGCGGTCAAGTATTCCTGCGAAAACGATACCGTTGAGCTTGAGCTTAAAAAGCAGGGCAGATACGCCTGTCTTTCCGTAACGAACCGCGCAGAGGATATCACAAGGGAAAAGGCAGAGCGCCTTTTCGACCGCTTCTACCGTGGGGATAAATCAAGAGAGCAGAAGTCGGGCTACGGTCTGGGACTTTCTATCGCTCGCGCCATAGTGGAAAACCATAAGGGCAAAATCACAGCCACCGTAAAGGATACAGGAAGGCTTGAAATTACCGCCCTTTTACCGTTATAAAAAACAAAAGGGGTTGTTGCAATAAGCACAGACCAAAAACAGACACTTGTGATAGCAAAACTATAATTTCAAGGTAAATATTATTAAATTTTAAGGTTGAGATTTTGTCTTGTGGCAAAATCTCTTCTTTTTATGTGTCTGTTTTTTTAGGAGCGAATTCTTCTCCCCACGGGGTCCCCGCAAAATCTGTCAGGATTTTTGGGGAATGGGTCTACCGTACACCAGTACGCCGACGAGTACGAATTCACTCCTTCCCAAAGGGTTCCCTAAAATTGTTTTACAA
>JAZQLK010000049.1:0-5996 GCA_045542635.1 Eubacteriales bacterium | reverse complement strand
CCTTCTTTGTTTTTATAAATACGGGTACGATACCAACTCCTGCTCGGGAGGCTATCATACCGATGCCGTCCTTAACCTCCGTATCCCTGGGGTTTTCGTAGGGACGGCGTGTTCCCTGGGGGAATATACCGACGGTATCGCCGTTTTTAAGCATTTCAATTGTCTTTTTAATAGCCGCAACGTCGCCGTGTTTACGGTCAACAGGGAATGCGCCCATGGATTTTGCAAACCAATTAAGTACGGGAACCTTAAAAATTTCCTTCTTCGCCATAAATCTGATCTGGTTTTTCTTAAAGGCAAGAACGATAGCCGCTACGTCCATAAGCGCCGTATGGTTAGCGCACACGATAAAGGGCTTGTCGGTAACCTCCTTATGGCGGTTTATAAATTTCATTCTGTAGATAAACTTAAAAATTCCGCCAAAAATGGCTTTCATACATTTATAAAATTTATTCATCTTATTTCCTCTAAATTTACCTTACTTGAAATAATTTCTATAGCCCTCTGAACCGTTCCCTCAATGTCAAGATCGGAGTTATCGAGGAATACGGCATCCTCCGCGGGAATTGCGGGAGCAACCGCTCTTGTGGAGTCGTTTTTATCCCTTTCAATAATATCCGCAAGAACGCTATCAAGGGTACAGCTCTCGCCCTTTTCAATAAGCTCAAGATATCTTCTCTTGGCTCTTGCCTCGGCAGACGCTATCATAAAAATCTTTACCTCTGCATCGGGAAGAATAACCGTACCGATATCGCGTCCGTCCATAATTACGCTGTTTCTTCTTGCAATATCTCTTTGAGTGTCGAGAAGAAAGGCTCTTACCTCGGGAATTGCGGAAACGGCGGATGCGTACATTGCAATTTCACCCGTTCTTATAAGTCCGCTTACGTCCTCGCCGTTTAAAATAACGCTCTGAACGCCGTCCTTGTATTCAAGGGAAAGATTTATGTTCCCAAGCTGATTTACAATATTTTCCTTATCCGTCTTATCAATTCCGAGACGCTGAATAAAGAGTCCTATGGAGCGGTAAAGAGCTCCTGTGTCCACGTAAACGATGGAAAGCCTTTTGGCAATAGCCTTTGCAACGGTGCTTTTACCTGCGCCGCTTGGTCCGTCAAGTGCAATCTTAATCATAATATCTCCTATTCTCCCCACGCCGCCCGCGTTCCCGCAAGAGCTCCTGTGGAAAATGCAATTTGTAAATTATATCCGCCCGTGTAGGCATCAACGTCAATAACCTCGCCGCAGAAATAAAGTCCCTTATATTTCTTTGCTCTCATATCCGAGGGGCTTATCTCCTTAACGCTTATTCCTCCCGCCGTCACAATAGCCTCTCTCAAGGGACGGAAGCCTGTTATTTCAAGGGAAAGCCCCTTTAAAAGGTCAACGAAGGTCTTTCTTTGTACCTTGGTAATTTCGTTTACCTTTGTGTCCGGAGCGATACCGCTTCTTTCAATCATATAAGGAATAATTTTTGATGGCAAAAGGCTGCCAAGGGAATTTGAAAAATCTCTGTTTATATTTTTTGAAAAGTCGGATATTACACGCTTATCAAGCTCCGCCGTATCAAGAGCAGGCTTGAAATCTATATAAGCCGTGTATCTTCCCGACTTCATTTCCCTCATATGGGTTGATGCGGAAAGCACCAAGGGTCCCGTCAGTCCGAAATGGGTAAACATCATTTCTCCAAGCTCGGAAAAGACTACCTTGTTTTTTTCCTTATCCATAATTTTAAGGGTTACGTTTTTAAGGGATAAGCCCATAATTCCCGATACGTCCTCCTTGGTTTCCAAGGGAACGAGGGATGGAAATACGGGGCTTATATCTATTCCGAGAGATTTGGCGAAGCGGTATCCGTCACCGTCGGATCCCGTACCGGGATAGGATGCTCCTCCCGTGGCTATTATAACCGCATCGAAGGAATAAATACCTCTGTCGGTTTTAACTCCCGTTACGGTATCGCCGTTTTTTAAAATCTCCGTTACCTTTTCGTAAACCACGGAAGCTCCGTAGTCAAGGACACAGCTCTTAAGAGCGTTTACAATATCCGCCGCCTTATCGGAAACGGGAAAAACTCTGCGTCCTCTCTCCGTTTTAAGAGGTACGCCTAAATTTTCAAAAAAGTCCTTGGTATCCGAGGTTGTAAAATTGTTTATCGCCGCGTAAAGGAATTTCGGGTTTGCGATTACGTTTTTTAAAAACTCGTTTCCGTCGCAATCGTTTGTAACGTTGCATCTACCCTTACCCGTAATACCAAGCTTCTTTCCAAGATAGCTGTTCTTTTCAAAAAGGGTAACCTGCGCTCCGTTTTGTACTGCGTGGATAGCCGCCATCATACCCGCAGGTCCGCCGCCGACAATTCCAACGCTTCTTTGCGTATATTCAGCCATTTTACCCTCCTTGAAATTATATTCCACTTATTATTATATAATATTTTTCTACCCTTTGTCAAGTGTACGCAAAAATTATAGAGCTATTTAACGATTCGAATATAAATTTATACGCGGCAAAAAGGAAAATTTTGTATAGAGTATTGACAAGCCCGTATCTAATATGGTAGATTAAAAGTGAGGGAGCATACTCTCTTATGATAAAAAGCGTAGACAGGGACGGTGTTCCGGGTCTGGCAGCGGGTGGACAAGTCTACCCCGTGGATAATGATATACCGAGCTTTTCGGTATGATATATCGCCTTCGTCGATATGATATACTAAGGTATGATATATTTTCGCGTGAGCGAAAATATTAAGGAAGGAGGAAAAATCGTATTATGAAAAAACTTATATTATCAACTTTAGCAATACTTTTATGCCTGACCGCCTTTGTGCTTATTGCCTGCAACGGTGATGATAGCACAACAACCAACGGCGATAACAGTACAACAACCAATGGCGAAGATATTACAACGCTTCCTCCTCCATCCCCTGATTGTGACCACGTGGAGGAAATTATAAAAGGTAAGGAGCCTACAACCTCGAATACGGGTTACACGGACGGAAAAAAGTGTACCCTTTGCGGAGGAATTCTTGAATCTCAATACGTAATTCCCGCATTAAAGTTTGTGGACGGCTTTGAATACAGACTTAACGAGGGGGGCTCCTCATATACTTTAACGGGTATCGGAGCAATAACGGATACCAATATAGTTATTCCGTCTGAATATAACGGCTTGCCCGTAACCGCCATAGGTAATCATGCATTTGAAGAGTGTAATTTTATTGTTTCGGTTGAAATTCCCGATAGCGTATCGGATATAGGCATGGGAGCGTTTTTAAAATGTGAGAATTTGGAAAGTGTCAAGCTTTCGAAAAATATAAGTGAAATAAATAATTATACGTTTTCGTTTTGCAAAAGTCTTACAAGCATTATAATCCCCGACGGGGTTACGTATATAGGCAACTATGTTTTTCGCCATTGTGAAAATCTCGTTTCAATTGAAATTCCCGATTCGGTAACGGATGTGAAAGAAGGAGCTTTTTTAGGATGCAAAAATCTTATTTCCGTTGATCTTTCCAATAATATGACGTCAATTGCGGATTACATGTTTGCAAAATGCGAAAAACTTATTTCAATCGAAATTCCCGAAAGTGTTAAAACTATAGGTGAATACGCTTTTTTAGCGTGTGAGAAATTACAGAGCGTAGTGATTCCAAACGGTGTTGAGATCGTAAAAATATATGCGTTTAGAGATTGCTCATCTCTTAAGAAAGTAGTAATTTCAGATAGCGTAAAAGAAATGTACGCCACTTTTAAAAATTGCGCGGTGGACATTGTTGTTTACTGTGAAGCAAGGGAGCGTCCTACAGGATGGCGAAGTAGCTGGAGCGCTGGCGTAAAAGAAGTTGTCTGGGGCTACGATGGGGAATGATATACCCGCTCCGCAAGTATGATATATCGCCTTTGCGATATGATATACTCCACAGGAGTATGATATATTTTCGTAAGAACGAAAATATTAAGGAAGGAGGAAAACCGTATTATGAAAAAGCTACTTTTATCAACTTTAGCAATACTTTTATGCCTGTCCGCCTTTGTGCTTATTGCCTGCAACGGTGACGACAGTACTACAACCGCAAATAAAACCGTTCCTACCTTTGAAATAATAAATCCCGTAGGCTTAAAAACAAGCGTGAAATTTGAAATCAAGGAAACAGACCCCGACGGAGTAGGAGAAATAAAAGCCATAGAGCTTTACTGCGACGGAGTAAAGGTAAAGACCGCAAATGACACAAGCATCAGAAAATTCAGCGAACTTTATGCCGAAACAACCTATACGGTTAAGCTTACGTACTCCTACGATTTACAAAACGGCGAGGGCGAAAAAACCGATAGCGTATCTCTTGATATAAAAACTACTGACGGCTTCTCATCCAAAACCAATATAAAAACAGATTGGTCGGGCAAGACTTTGAATATCGCTTGCTCCACCTGGTCGGCAGAGCCAAGCGCTCCTTGGAGTGTTTTGGAGCTTTGCGTAGATTACGGCAAGGAATCGGGCTTTGGAACAAAAATTGATGCAGCCGTGCTTGAAAGACAGGAATTTATCAAGGAAACCTATGGAGTAGACCTTAACTTTATAGCTGTCACCCGTTACACTATGCACACCGTCCTCGAGGAAGCAATAGCATCGGGAAATATAAATTACGATCTTGCTTTGCCTCGCGCTATGAGAGCCCAGAGCATTGTAGCAAACGGCTCCGTATATGATTTAAAGGACAGAGAGTATCTTGATTTTGATAACTCATATTACAGTCAAGCCTCTGTTGAAGCATACACGGCAAAGGGCCATACCTTCTTCGTGGACGGAGATTTCTCCACTCTCGGTAAGGAAACTGCAAGTGTGCTTTATTTTAACAAGGAGCTTCTCGGGGGAGCGGAAGCAACGGCGAATCTTTATCAAAAGGTAAGGGATGGCAAATGGACTTGGAACGAGCTTGTAACTCTTGCAAGCGTCGCATATAAGGATAACGGCGACGGCGTTCACGGAGATAACGACATGTACGGACTTGCCTTGAGTAGTGTGAATGATGTTTACAGATTTTTTAACTCAACTCAAGCGGGAGTTGATAAGCAAACGGGAGAATGGAAAATTACGATTAAGAACGGAAGAGAGGACGAAATCGTTTCTGCTTTGATAGAATTAAATAAATCAAATTGGTGTGTTAACTTTGGGGCTTGGCGCCGTTTTGAAGCAGGTAACATTTTGTTTTGTACAGAGGCCGTTCTAGCAACTGATGAACTTTCAACCATAGGAAATATAGGAATATTACCGTTTCCTATGCTTGATGAGGAGCAGGGCAGATACTGCGTTCCTTACGCAAATGCTATGATAGTTCTTATGTGTATACCAAAAAATACACAGGACAGAGCTATGTCGGAATATTTTTTTGACGTTCTTTCCTGGACGGGAAGCGAATACACCTATAAGGCGTATTTTGAACAGAAATCCGAGCATTTCACAGCTAACGAGGATATGGAAATGCTCACAGATTACATTTTTCCGAATCTCACCTACGACGCGGGAGAAGCAGTAGGCTGGGGAAGCCTTATGGAAGGAGTTATTTACGATTCCTACAAAGGAAACGTAAACAATTTTGATAACGCATACGCAGAATACGAACCCGAGGCGCTTGAAACCATAAAGAAATGGAATGCCGCCTGGGGAGCGTATACGGAAAGCTAACAAAGGGTGTTGACTAATCAGATTCTTATAACGAGAAAAGGAGCAAGAATGAAAGAAAGCATTTTCTTTCATTCTTGCTCCTGTTTTTCCGTTAATAGGTTGCTTTTTAAATTATAAAATACTTAATTACAAGCTCGCATACAAGCACCGCGCCGCAGGCGGAGGCGGCAACGGTTAAAAGGCTCTTTTCGAAATATGCAAGAACGCAGGCAACGATAAAGCCCACGATTGCCGATGCAATATATGAGGTTGAATTAAAGATGGCGGGCACGGTCATAACGCCAAGCACCGCGTAGGGTACGTAGTAGAGGAAG
>JAZQLK010000048.1:0-12230 GCA_045542635.1 Eubacteriales bacterium | reverse complement strand
CCGGGAGCGTCGCCTATCTTAACCCCTACTACATTTGTAACCTTTATAAGATATCCCTTTTCCGTAAGAGTGTTCTTTGCGGTCTCAACGTCGTTTACAATAAGACGGAGAATACCGAAATCCTCTGTTTCAGC
Source organism: Eubacteriales bacterium (assembly GCA_045542635.1). Lineage (GTDB taxonomy): Bacteria > Bacillota > Clostridia > Oscillospirales > CAG-272 > RGIG2000. The sequence continues at coordinate 12,096 of JAZQLK010000048.1, read as the reverse complement.
GATGGAAAGAGCTCTTATATTAATGTTGTTGCTCGCAAGGGTATCCGTTATTGAAACGAGGGAGCCCTGCTTATTTTCTACGAAAACCGTTAATTGCTTGATTGCCATTTTGTATTCTCCTCTCTTATATTAACTTACGCTTGTCAACTACGCGGACAGCCTTGCCCTCACTGCGGGCAATGCTCTTGGGGGCAACGAGATGAACGGCGGGATTTATACCGAGCATTATCTTCATTGCGTTTGCAAGAGATTTTTCCATAGCAAGAATTTCGCTTACCTTATCGGTGAACTTATCGGGGCTTATCTCAACGTTTACATCGAAGGTGTCGTTGTTATTTACTCGGTCTACCACGATCTGGTAGTTGGGCTCATAGCCCTCCTTAAGGAGTACTGCTTCTATCTGGCTGGGGAATACGTTTACGCCTCTGATAATAAGCATATCGTCCGTTCTGCCCATAGGCTTAGCCATCTTTACAAGAGTCCTTCCGCAGGAGCATTTCTTACGGGAAAGAACGCAGATATCTCTCGTACGGTAGCGAAGGAGGGGGAACGCCTCCTTGTCAAGAGCCGTAAATACAAGCTCGCCCTTTTCTCCCTCGGGAAGAACCTCGCCCGTATCGGGGTCGATAATTTCCGCAATGAAATGGTCCTCGTTAATATGCATACCCGTCTGCTCACAGCACTCGAATGCGACACCGGGGCCCGAGGTTTCCGTAAGGCCGTAAATATCGTACGCCTTGATTCCCAACGTTGCTTCAATATTTCTTCTCATTTCCTCTGTCCAGGGCTCAGCTCCGAAGATACCCGCCTTCAAGGGAATAGTATCGGCGGTATATCCCTGCTCCTTAAGGCTTTCGCCTAGGTATGCGGCATAGGAGGGAGTACAGCAAAGAATAGTGGATTTCAGATCCATCATAAACTGGATCTGTCTTTCCGTATTACCGGAGGACATAGGAAGAGTAAGGCATCCTACCTTCTGTGAGCCGCCGTTAAGTCCGAATCCGCCTGTAAAAAGTCCGTATCCGTAACCAACCTGACAGATATCCTCCTTTGTTCCGCCTGCCGCAACGATAGCGCGGGCGCAGCAATCCTCCCAAAGGTCAATATCCTTCTGTGTATAGAATGCAACCACGCGTCTGCCCGTGGTGCCTGACGTTGAATGAATTCTTACGCACTCCGAAAGGGGTACTGCAAGCATTCCTGTGGGGTATGAATCGCGAAGATCCGCCTTTGAAATAAACGGAAGCTTGTGAAGGTCCTCAATACCCTTGATATCCTCGGGCTTGACTCCCTTTTCATCCATAAGGTTACGGTAATACTCTACGTTATCGTAAACGTGCTTTACCTGCTTAACAAGCTTTTCCGACTGGAGCTTTTTTATCTCCTCGACGGACATTGTTTCAATTTCTCTCTGATAATAATTCTGTGCCATATTAGTCATCCTTTCCTGATATTACGGCATGACACGTACTGTCCGTATATCATTTTGAATTTATCTCGGAACGGTATGAGAAACAAAAACGTCCTCTGCATTCCGATAAGAATACAGAGGACGAGAAATATAATCCCGTGGTACCACCTCAGTTCGCCGCAACCTCACGGTAGCGACCTTTTCAGGTACGTTAATACCTTAGTTCTGTGACGGGAACTCCCGTTGCATCCTACTTAAGCCAAGGCTTGTTCAGCGCACTGCTTGCAGAAGGAATTCAATAAGGTCATCCCCTTTGCCTCGCACCAACCGGCAACTCTCTCCAGGCTCTTTCCAGATCTACTTGTTTCTGCTCTGTCGCATTTATGTATGTATTGTAGCACCGATATGCGAATATGTCAATAGCTTTTGTGAAAATTTATTCACATTTTGCTAATATTTACACATTGGCGTTTTTTCATTCTTCGTTGTAGCACGCAAAGATTTCCTCTACTCTGTCGCCGTCCTTTGCGGTCTTTCTTGTAAGAAAGCTTGCAACGGGCACCACAATAAGTGATACAGCCATTGCGCAAACGCCCATCTCGGGAGACTTGGCGGCCGCCGCGGAGAATCCTGAATTGATTGAAATCACAAGAGTGGATATACCCACCGTAAGAAGTCCCGATATCATACCTGCAAAGGCTCCTGCCTTTGTGATTTTCTTCGAGAAAATACCCCAAATGTAAGGACCGATAAAGCAACCGGATACAACGCCCCAGGAGAAGGACATAAGGCTTACTATGATGGGAATATTCATTGTTGCAAAGATAAATGAGCAAGCAACGAAGACAAGACAAAGAACTCTTGTAAGCTTCATCTGCTTGTCTGCGCTGGTTTCCTTCTTCCTTATGGCGGGAATAAGGTCAACGGCAACAGCGGAGGCTGACGTAAGCACCACCGCCTCAAGAGTTGACATTGATGCTGAAAGCAAAAGAATAATAATAACCGCAAAAAGTATAAGTCCGACAGCGCTTCCGCCGAGAACCTCGATAAGCACGGTGGGAATTACGGAGTCTACTCCGCCCTCGGGAAGCTTACCGTTAAGGATAAGCCTTGACGTACTGCCCACAAGGTATGCGCCAACGCCGATAATAAGGCAGAAGGCAGTTGAAATAATCGTACCTCGCTTTATTGCCGCCGTATCCTTTACGCCGTAGAACTTACCGATCATCTGAGGAAGTCCCCAGGTACCGAAGCTTGTAAGCATAATATTTACGCAAAGGAACTTAAACGAGGATCCGCCGAAGATGCTCGAAAGCTGATCTCCGGTTACGGGATTGGGATCTCCCTCCACGGGTGTGAAGCTCTTAAGATTTTCAAAAAGTCCGGAAAGTCCGCCCACGTTATCGTGGCAAAGCACAGCAATAACAAGGCAGATAACACCGAAGATCATAATAAGACCCTGAACAAGGTCCGCATATGCTGAGGCAATATATCCGCCCGCCACCAGGTAAATAGCGGTAAGGCAAGCGATAATAAGCATCCATACCCAGGTTTCAACTCCGGGGAATACCGCTCCGAAAAGGGAGCCGAGGCCCTTGTAAACCGCCGCAGAGTAAGGAACAAGGAAAACGAAAATAATAATTGCCGCAAAAATCTTCATATTCCTTGAATCGTATCTCTTTTCAAAGAACTCCGGCATTGTTTTCGTTCCTAATTTTCTTGTGATCTTTCTTGTTCTGTTAGCGAAGAAAAGCCAGGAAAGCAAGCAACCGAGAATCGCGTTGCCGATACCTATCCAAATACCGCCGATACCGATGTTCCAGCCGTGCTGACCTGCGTATCCTACGAATACTACCGCAGAAAAGTATGCGGTTCCGTAGGCAAATGCGGTTACCCAGGCGTTTACCTTTCTTCCTCCTATTAAAAACCCGTCAAGAGTCTTTGACTTACTGTAGCTCTTGACTCCGATAAACATCATAGCCGCAGCGTAGATGCAAAGGGCTACGATAATGTAGATTTGCGCATTTTCCATATGCTACCTCCTTCTTTTTACGGAGGGATAACTTCTAACACAAAAAATAAGCCCTCCGTATTCCTATTAAGAATACAGAGGACGAGATATCCCGTGGTACCACCTCAGTTTACCGCCTGCTCACGCCTGCGGCCTTTTCAAGTGTCTATCAACACTCCTGTTCTATGACGGGAACTCCCGTTGTAGCCTACGCATCCTTGCGGACTTCAGTACACTGCTCCTGAAATGTATTTCTCCAACCTACTGTGCCACCGTCTTGCACCAACCGACGGCTCTCTGTAAGCGCTTCAATCAGATACTTCTTTTCAATCAACGCATTTGGTTTTATTTAAAAAAGTACCATCATTTTAACACTTTTATGCTCCCGTGTCAAGGGCTTTTTGCAATTTTTGTCATTTTTTATTCAGCGAGCCACAATAAATTTTCAGAGCTGACGGCAAACGTATATTATTAAAAAAATAAAGGGGTTGTCGCCAATTGCAACAGCCCCACTTACTTATATTATTTTCGCGTATCCGCAGTTATCTACGCTTAATTTAGACACTCCTGCGGGAATTTCTCCCTCGCACTGCTTTTCTCCGTAGATATTGTAAAGCTCGTATCCGGATGCTTTTTCCGTTTCTACGTACATACCTCTTGCTCCCGTAGAATTAAATACGTAATTTACGCAGTCGGAATCCGCCTTGTAAACCACGCTTTGATATAATACGGCAACAGCCTCCCCATCCTTTTTGGATTTTGCCATAGAATAGTTAGCCTCTGCGTCATACACCTCGATTTTCCCGTCGAGTATTACGCTTCTATGCTCTCTCCAAAAGGAAAGAAAATGCTTAAGAAGCTTCCTCTGCTCATCCGTAATATTATCGAAGCGAACCGAAATCTGGGGAACGATGAAAAGAATTGAAAGAAGCTGATAGCCCACGCTCTCCACAGTATCCTTTTTACTCCACATAAGCATATCGCTATGTACGACCGCATTGCCCATTGAAATCCTCAGATCCAAAGCGCCGATTCTGTTTGCCAACGCATCGTTGGGGCAGTCGGTTACGCGGAAGAAATTACCGTACTTGGTAACTACGGGACCGATATAAGACTGACGAAATTCTATCATAAAATCGGGATTTATGGCTTTAAGCCTTAAGGACGCCTCGGAAAGAAGCTTGTTAACACCCTCCTCGACGGAAACGCAATCCATATTTTCATAGTCCTTGGAGCTGCACTCCTCGGGAATAAAGCTGTCGATAAAATCAAGCTTAAGTCCGTCCCATCCGTATTCCTTAACGTAATCGCAATAAATATCTATCAAGAAATCTCTTACCTCCTTGTATCGAGGGTCAAGGACGGATGCGTTCATATGGTTGCGGTGTCTTAAATACTTACCCTTGAAGCGTTCATAGCTTTCACTCATAAAGCCAATGAAGGGAACTGAGAACCATATAACGAATTTCATACCGATAGCGTGAATACGATCTACGAAATCCTTCATATCGGGAATCTTCTTTTTGCTGATTTTCCAGTCGCCACAATATGCATATCCGCGGGAATTATCATCGGTCTGCCAGCCGTCGTCCACAATTATTGTATCCATACCGAGCTTCTTCGCAATTTCGCATTCCTTGACTATTGCATCCACGTCAATTTCCTGATGGTAGCTGTACCAGGCTGAGTACATAGGAAGCCTTGCGCTTTCGGGCGCATAGCAAATACCGTATCCAAGCTCGGTCCACCAATCTCTTACAGACATTACACTTTCATAGAAGGGAATGCTTCTTCTGTCTATTCTTACGGTAACCGAATACTCCGACATAATGGGGCTCATATCGGGGAAAAGGTCTATTTTGAAACGAAGCTTTCCGTTTTCCTCAACTACACCTGCGGAAAGAACCGTGGAGTTTGCGGGGTCGGACAGAGCTATTGTTATTCTGTTAAAATTACTCTTATTGTAAATGGAGATCAAGGGCATTCCCGATGCGGTTCTGCTGGCTTCTCTTCTCATATTCCATTCGGGGGTAAGATTTTTATCAAATTGGCTTTTGGACGACCAGAAGCCTATCATATCAATCTGATCCTCCTCCCAGGTCAAGGAATACGCGGTAGGATAAATCGCGCTTCCAAAATCGAGATGCAAGCGGTATTCGCTTATTTCGCCGTCCTTGATTTTTTCGAAGGCTTCTTCCTTAATCGCGTTTTTTGTAACGCTTTCAAATACAATTCCGTCGTGTAAAAATTTTGACATTTTTTCTCCTTTTCACGGTTTTTTATATACCGTTATGCATTTTTTATTACATTTTTAACTGTTACGTGACAAATATTCCTCCGCGTAGTGAGCAGCGGTTGCTCCGTCCGAGGCGGCGGTTATTACCTGTCTTAACGCCTTTGTCCTTACGTCTCCTGCGGCAAATACACCGTCAATATTGGTTTTGGTGCTTTCATCGGCTATTATATATCCGCTTTCGTCGAGGTCAATACTGTACTTAAAAATATTTGTAATAGGCTCTCTGCCAATGCTTACGAACACACCGTCGCATAAAACGTCGGTAATTATGCCGCTTTTTAAATTTTCGACTCTTACCCCCGTTACCCTACCGTCAACTATATAGCTTTTAACGGCACTGTCCCATAAAAATTCCACGTTTTCCGCCTTCACTAATGGCTCGTGATAAATTTTTGTTGCGCGAAGGGTATCCCTTCTGTGAATTACTATAACCCTTTTACATAGATGGGAAAGATAAAGAGCGTCCGATACTGCGGAATTTCCTCCGCCTACCACTACCGCGGTTTTGTTTTTATAAAATCTGCCGTCACAATGGGCGCAATAATGGAGTCCCTTGCCGACAAGACCCTCCTCGCCCTCTATTCCAAGCCTTCGGGGGTCCGCTCCTGTGGCTATAATTACGGTTTTTGCAAACAAAATACCCGTAGGAGTGTTTAATTTCTTAATTTTTTCAGAAAAATCCACGGATATTATTTCCGCATATTCCGTTTTAGCTCCAAAGCGCTCTGCTCCAAGCTGCATATTCATTCCAAGGGTGAAGCCGTCAATCCCCTCGTTGAAGCCGGGGTAATTGTCTATAATATCAGTAAGCGCCATTTGTCCTCCGGGCGCTGCCTTTTCAACCACCAAGGTATCAAGCCCCGCGCGGGATGTATAAAGCGCCGCGGAATATCCCGCAGGCCCTCCGCCGATAATTATTACGTCGTATATATGCTCCATTCTTCTCCTTTCTTGACAACAGTCAAATAAAGTGATAAAATCTATATAATAATTCTACCATTATGATATCATAAAAATACATCTGTTGTCAATATTGGAGGGTAAATGAAAATAATTTCGCTGACAGAAAATACAACAAAAAGGGATAATATTATTGCCGAGCACGGTCTTTCTCTGTATATCGAAGCAAACGGACAAAAAATTCTATTTGATATGGGACAGACCGACTCCTTTTATAAGAACGCGCTTACACTTGGAATCGACCTTTCCAAAATAGATATAGCTATTCTTTCCCACGGTCATTACGACCACGGAGGGGGGCTTAAGCTATTTCTTGAAATAAACAAAAAAGCTCCCGTATACGTAAACGCGAAAGCATTTGAGCCCCATTTCAACGGAACGGAAAAGTATATAGGACTTGATGTATCTCTTAAGGACAGCTCCCGACTCGTTTTTGTGAGAAACGAGAAAATAATCGACACTTATATGGGTATTTTCTCCTGTAACGACAAGGAAAGACCCCATTTTCTCGGTTCCTTCGGTCTTACGAAAAGAGTTGAAAACGAACTCGTCCCCGACGATTTCACCCACGAGCAATATCTGCTTATTGAAGAAAATGGCAAACGTATTCTTATAAGCGGCTGCTCCCATAAGGGTATTATGGATATTGTAAATTGGTTTGAGCCGGATTATCTTGTAGGCGGCTTTCATATTTCCAAAATCACGGACAAAGAAAAGCTTGACAAAATCGCGCAAGCTCTTTCCTCCCACAACACAAAATACTATACCTGCCATTGCACAGGCGAAACGCAATACGAATACTTAAAAACGAAAATGAACCGTCTTGAATATCTTTCCTGCGGCGAAGAAATTATTATATGAAACAAAGAAATCTCCGATTTGCATCGGAGATTTTCTTTTTATATTCTTACCGTTTTACCCGCTTCTACAACGAAGGGCTTGCCGTCCTTTGCGAGCCAGATATCGTATGCGGAATTGTTTGTAATAATGCTCATATCAACGGAGTAAATAAGGGAATTATAAGCCTGTACGTAATTGTAAAGCTCCATAGTGGTGGGGTACCAGACCTCGTCTTTGTTGCTTACAAGGCTCATAAGCTTCTCTATTCTTTCCCATTCCTCTTCCTTGTCAAACTCATAGGTGTGACCCCAGATACTGAAAAGGAAGCCTGCTTTTCTGTGCCAATTGCGGAGGGGATCTTCGTTTATAAATGTGTCCGCAAGGTCAAAAAGCCGCTTGTCTGCGTGATGGCAGGTGGTATCCATTTCAAGCCAATTTTCGGGCACGTCAAACTCGTGATGCTTGGGGAAGCCTATACAGGTACGGGCATATACCAAGCCGTTCATTTTAAGAGCTGTTATAGTATCCTTATTATAGCTTCCGTAAGGATATACAAATCCCTTTACTATCTGTCCCGTTGCTTTTTCAAGAGTCAATCTGTCCTGATATATTTCGTAGCTCATAGCCTCAAGGGGGAGACGGTCAAGATGGGGATGGGTAAAGCCGTGAGAGGCTATCTCGTGTCCCTTATACGCTTCCTTGATTTCGGAAAGCTTAATGTTGCGGGGATTTTCCTGTCCCTCCGCTTCAATGCACATATTGGATGAAATATTGAAGCTACCTTTAAGATTATACTTGTTAAGAAGCTCTATAAATTTTTTGTCGCTTTGAATTGCGTCGTCATAGCTAAAGGTTACCGCCTTTGTTTTTCCCTCGGGAAACAACATCATATAATGCTTCATATATTACTCCTTTCAGTCGGGGTTGCGCTCACCCAAAAGAATTCTGTATTTCTGATAAAAGCTTTCAAAATATTCACCGTCGAGAGCATCTCTTATCTTCTGCATAAGCTCATTGTAAAAATAGAGATTATGAAGAACGCAAAGGCGCATTCCAAGGGTTTCCTTTGCCTTTATAAGGTGTCTTATATATGCTCTTGAATGGTTACGGCAAGCGGGACATCCGCAGTTTTCGTCAATGGGACGGGGATCGCGCGCGTACTTTTCGTTCATTATATTCATCTTTCCGCGCCAGGTAAAGAGGTTACCGTGACGGGCGTTTCGGCTGGGCATTACACAGTCGAAGAAATCAATTCCTCTGTGTACCGCCTCAAGGATGTTGCAGGGTGTTCCAACACCCATTAAATATCTGGGCTTATTAACGGGCATATGAGGCTCTACAACGTCGATAATTCTGTACATCTCCTCGGTTTCCTCGCCTACGGCAAGACCGCCTATAGCATAGCCGTCAAGGTCAAGCTCCGCAATTTCCTTCATATGCTTGATACGAAGATCCTCGTAGGTGCTGCCCTGGTTGATACCGAAAAGCATCTGATGCTTATTTATTGTTTTGGGTAATGAATTAAGTCTTTCCAATTCCTTTTTGCAGCGCACAAGCCATCTTACGGTTCTGTCGCAGGACTGCTTTGTGTACTCGTAGGTTGCGGGATTTTCAATACACTCGTCAAACGCCATAGCGATTGTGGAGGCGAGATTTGACTGGATCTGCATACTTTCCTCGGGACCCATAAATATACGCTTACCGTCAATATGGGATGCGAACTTAACGCCCTCCTCCGTTATCTTACGAAGCTGAGCCAAGGAAAACACCTGGAATCCGCCGCTGTCCGTAAGAACGGGCTTATCCCAATTAAAGAATTTATGAATACCGCCGAGATCGTGAATAAGCTTGTCTCCGGGACGGATATGAAGATGATAGGTGTTTGAAAGCTCTACCTGACAGTTAAGCTCCTGCAAATCAATAGTGGAAACACCGCCCTTGATGGCGGCAGATGTTCCTACGTTCATAAACACAGGGGTCTCGATTTTACCGTGTACGGTTTCCATTGTACAGCGTCTTGCTCTTCCCTCTGTTTTTAATACCTTAAACATTATTTAATCCTTTCGAACTGTTTTTCAAGAAAATGCTTTGTGATTTCAAAGGCTACGGGTCTTCCGTGGGGACAGTATTTTATGTTGTCAAGAGTCAATACCCTGTCGCATATCCACTTTATATGAGAAGGATCGTATACCCTGCCCGCCTTTATTGCCGCCTTGCAGGATGCCTGATAAAGAGCCTTTTCAAAAAATTCATCCCTTGTACGCATAGCATCGCCCTCGCCGTGAACAAGCTTGGATGCAAAGGTTATAAACATATCCGCCGCTGCGCTCTGTTCAATACCCGTGGGAATTTCATAAATTGAAACACATCCCCCCGTTTTTTCAAAGCTGAAGCCCGTTTTATTTATATCCCGGCGCCACTCGTCTATAACTCCCATTTCCTCGCTGGTCAGATATACCTCGATAGGAAGCATAAGCATCTGAGATGATGGCTCCTTTGATTTGGTTATCGCCTTCAGATCCTCGAATATGATTCTTTCGTGGGCGGCGTGCTTATCTATTAAGTACATCGTTTCCCCAAGCTCGACTATTACGTAGGTGTTGAACACCTCACCGACGAGTCTGTAGTCAGGAACCGTTTTCTTGCTTTCCTCTTTCTTTTCTGTTTCGAATACGGGAGTGCGAACAATATTATCGTTTGTTTCTGCAGCTGCTTTAGCCTCATACGGTTTTATTTCTTTTACCGTATTTTCAAGGGAAGCTATGGGATTTTGTACGGTTTTTTCCGCAACGTGTTCGAAAATTCTTGACACATAGCCGCTTTCCGACATCTTATCGTCCTTTTTGTCGGTATCGTATTTGAGGCTTAAATCGCTCTTTACTATTCCTACGTTCAGATTTGTGTCAAAGGCGATTCTTTGCGCCGTGTACTCCTCCTTATCCTTTACTCGGTAAGGAGTGTTTATATAGGATTTCGCCTTTTCGCTGACTACGTCCTTTTCCTCGTTAAATAGCTCGGGACGGGATATCTGATTTGCAAGCGCGGTCTTTACAGCGTAATATACCGCCTCGAAAATAAGCTTCTCGTTGGAGAATTTAACCTCTAATTTGGAGGGGTGAACGTTTACGTCCACCTGGGACGGGTCTATCTCTATATTAAGCACACAGAAGGGGAATTTATCCGATGGTATATAGGATACATACGCCTGCTCAATGGCCGCAGATGCGGTCTTGCTCTTTACAAATCTTGAATTTATGTAAAAGTTTTCAAAATTTCTGTTGGCTCTTACGAATTCGGGAGTGGAAATGAAGCCCTGAACCCTTATTCCGCCTTCCTCTCTGTCAACCCTAATGCTCTTTTTGGCAATATCTCTGCCAAGAAGGGCATAAACCGTATTCAAAAGAACTCCGTCCCCCGACGTGATATACTTAAGCTCTCCGTCAAGAATGTAACGGAAGGCAACATCGGGCTTTGACATAGCCACCTTTTCAATTACCGCGGTAATTGCCGATGCCTCCGTCATATCCTTCTTTAAAAATTTCTTTCTTGCGGGTACGTTATAAAAAAGATCCTCTACAATTACGGTAGTACCCTTAACGCATCCCGTTTTCATATGGCTGATTATCTCTCCGCCGTGACATTCGAGAAGTCCGCCCATTTCCTCGCCGTCCTGCTTGGACATTATACGAAGCCTTGATACGGAAGCTATGGCAGCTAAAGCCTCGCCTCTGAAGCCGAGAGTCATTATGGCTTCAAGATCGGTCTGATCCTTGATTTTGCTTGTGGCGTGTCTTAAAATAGCCACGGGTAAGTCGCTATACTCTATTCCGCAGCCGTCGTCGCTTACCCTGATAAAGGACACTCCGCCCCTTTTAATTTCAACGGTTACGCTTTTTGCTCCTGAGTCAATGGCGTTTTCAAGAAGCTCCTTAACAACGGATGAGGGACGGTCAACAACCTCGCCTGCCGCTATTAAGTTCGCAACGTCAAATCCAAGTACGTTAATTTTTCCCATCCGTTCACCGCCTTTTAAAATAATTTCTTAAGCTCGAAGATAAAGTTCATAGCTTCAATGGGCGTCAAGGTGTTTAAATCCACCTTCTTGATTCTTTCCGCCGCCTCGTAAACTCCGATATCCTCGATGGACATTTCCATAGTCATATTTTCCTGCACCTTATCGTGAATGCTCTTTGGCGCCTGTACGTTACCGTTAAGCATTTCCGCAAGGATGGCCTTAGCTCTCTTTACAACCTCGTTGGGCACGCCCGCAAGCTTCGATACCTCAATACCGTAGCTATCGTCGGTAGGACCCTTGACGATTTTGCGAAGGAAGATAATATCCTCTCCGCGCTTCTTTGCGGCTATGTTGTAGTTTACCACTCCGCTTATTTCATCTTCAAGAGAGGTAAGCTCGTGATAGTGGGTTGCGAACATGGTTTTCGCGCCGATTTTCTTGCCTGCGGTATATTCCGCGATAGCCTTCGCCATGCTCATACCGTCAAAGGTAGAGGTTCCTCTGCCTATTTCGTCATAGATGATAAAGCTGCGCTTGGTCGCGTTATCGAGAATATAAGCAAC
>JAZQLK010000047.1:0-2302 GCA_045542635.1 Eubacteriales bacterium | reverse complement strand
ATGGGCGCAATATTTAAAATTAATATTACCGTTACAGACAATTTTTGCGATGTAATATCTGATTTTAAAAAGCAAGGCAGACGTGTGATCGGCGCTGCTTTAGGTAAAAATTCTATGGTATTGGGTAAAGATAAAACCTCAAGTAGAGACATATTCATTCTCGGCAATGAGGGACACGGATTGTCAAATGACGTATTGAAAGAATGCTCCGAAACTATATTTATTCCGATAAAAGAAAATACGGAATCTCTTAACGTTTCCATCGCATCTGCTATATTGATGTGGGAAATTTCCAAATAAATCAAAAATTTATTGACTTTTCAGCCGCAAAGTGTTATTATATAATATTATAATACATTTATTTGGAGGGTGCCTATGGATAAAAAGATTTTCTGGTTATGGATATCCTTGCATTTTGGCGAGGGAACGCAAATTTATCGGTTATTGCTTTCACATTTCGGTAATGAAGAAAAAATCTACAATTGCGAAGACGTTGATCTTGTAGGCATCAATTGGCTTTCCGAAAGTCAGAAGTACAAGCTTCTTGACAAGAATTTAAACCACGCCTATGAAATTATAGAGTGGTGTGATGAAAACAACGTAAGCGTAATATCCTATGACAGCGACTTTTATCCGGAATCCTTAAGAAAGCTTGCGGATTTTCCCGCGGTTCTTTACTGCTACGGTAATATGCCCAGCTTTAACGACAGTCTGGCAATTGGAATTGTCGGAACAAGAAAAATGTCGTCAAGAGGAGAGAAAAATGCATTTACTCTCGGATATCAGCTTTCCAAGGGCGGCGCTATTACTGTAAGCGGTATGGCGCTTGGCATAGATTGCACTGCGCAAAGAGGTACTCTCAGTGCTGACGGAATTACTGTTGCGGTTCTTGGTTCGGGTATAGACGTCATATATCCGAAAGCAAATGCATCTCTTTATTATGACATTGCAAAGCACGGAGCGATTTTAACGGAATATCCCCCGAGCACGCCGCCTAACGGAAGAAACTTTCCCGTTCGTAACAGAATCATAAGTGGCTTATGTAACGGTATAGTTGTTGTTGAGGGCGATGAAAACAGCGGCTCAATGATCACGGCAAGACGGGCAAAGAAGCAGGGCAGAGATATTTTTGCAGTTCCCGGTCCAGCTAAGGAGTATCTTAGCGCAGGTCCGAACTCCTTGCTTAAGGACGGAGCTATCGTGGCAGAGGACGCCATTGACGTACTTGAGCAATATCTCGATAAATACAGGGATATTATTGACTTATCCGCTGCTAAGGAAAAGGCTAAGGCTAAAAGGTCTGCTTTCGAAAACGAATCGGGATTAAGATGGGGTATTTTCCGCAAAAGGGAAAGTGACAATCCCACTCCCGACAAGAATTCCTTCAAAGAGTTTGAAGGCAGATATGAAAAGACAAACTCCGGTAAAAGTAAAGCGAACATCAAAGAGATCCTTTCCGGATTGGACGAGGACCAGCTTATGGTATACAATTTTATGGAAGAGGACAAACTGATGTCAGCAGAAAGCTTTCTTGAGCTCAATCTTGAAATCAGCGATATAATATCGTTGCTTTCATTTCTTGAGTTAAACGGCGCTATTGAACAAAGACCGGGCGGTCTTTACTTGAAAAGAATTTAATGTGAGGAACTATTTTTATGGCGAATAACCTTGTAATACTTGAGTCTCCGGGTAAAATCGGGGCTGTAAAGAGTTACCTTGGTTCAAATTACAAAGTAATTGCTTCGGTTGGTCACGTAAGAGATTTACCGAAATCTACCCTTGGTATTGATATTGATAACGGATTTTCGGCTCATTATATCAACATCCGCGGTAAGGGCGACCTTATCAAGGAGTTGAAGAAGGAAGCTAAACACGCCGATAAAATATATTTTGCAACTGACCCTGACAGAGAAGGAGAGGCTATTTCCTGGCATCTTGCCTCCGTTCTTGGGGAATACAGCGACAAGGCAAAGAGAGTTTCGTTTAACGAAATTACAAAAACTGCTGTAAGAGAAGGAATAAAGCATCCCCGCGATATTGATATGAATATCGTAAATTCACAGCAGGCAAGAAGAATTCTTGACAGAATAGTAGGATATAAAATAAGCCCTATTCTTTGGAAAACAGTAAAAAGCGGACTTTCCGCAGGAAGAGTTCAATCTGTAGCTACACGAATTATCGTTGAAAGAGAGCAGGAAATACAATCCTTTGTGCCTGTTGAGTATTGGACTGTTTCAACGGAGCTTACCGGTGAAAACGGGAAAAACCTTTTATCCCATTTTTACGGTACAACAAAGAAAAA
>JAZQLK010000046.1:0-6788 GCA_045542635.1 Eubacteriales bacterium | reverse complement strand
AAAACAGACACATAAAAAGAAGAGATTTTGCCACAAGACAAAATCTCAACCTTAAAATTTAATAATATTTACCTTGAAATTATAGTTTTGCTATCACACGTGTCTGTTTTTGGTCTGTGCTTATTGCAACAACCCCATTTTATTTATTGCTTAAAGCCGTTATTTCCGTAAACCGAGCCGCAGCCCAGCATCATCTCGATTTTAGTAAGCCTGTTATATTTTGCGGTTCTCTCCCCACGGCATGGGGCGCCCGTTTTAATAAACGGAGCGTTTACCGCAACGGAAAGATCGGCAATAGTCGTATCCTCCGTTTCTCCCGAACGGTGGGAAATGATGCATTTATACCCCGATTCCTTGGCAAGACGAATAACGTTTAATGTTTCCGTAAGAGTGCCTATCTGATTCGGCTTTATAAGAATGGCGTTGCCAAGACCCTTTTCTATCCCTTCCGCAAGGCGCTTTTCGTTGGTCACGAACAAATCATCACCCACAAGCATTACCCTGCTTCCGAGCCGCTCAGTCATTTTTCTCCAGCCGTCGTAGTCCGTTTCTCCCAGTCCGTCCTCTATAGATATTATGGGATATTTGCTTATAAGCCCGTCATAGTAGTCTATGAGCTGCTCCGATGTCATGCTTCTTCGGTTTTTCGGCAGCTTGTATTCTCCCTTGTCAAGCCATTCGCTGGATGCAACGTCAAGGGCTATCTTCACCTGCTTTTCCGAATATCCGGCTTCCTTTATCGCCTGACAAATAAGGGAGATCGCTTCCTCATCGCTTTTAAGATCCGGAGCGTATCCTCCCTCGTCGCCAACCGCCGTCGAATAGCCCTTTTTCTTTAAAATGGAGCCCAAGGTCTTATATATCTCGCATCCTGCCCTTACCGCCTCGCAGAAGGCGCTTACCCCCACGGGCGCTATCATAAACTCCTGTATCTCCACGTTGTTTGATGCGTGGGCGCCACCGTTTAAAATATTGAACATAGGCGTCGGCAATCTTTTTGCGTTTGCGCCTCCCAAATATCTGTACAAATCAAGCTTATAATAATTTGACGCGGCGTGGGCGGTGGCAAGAGATACGGCAAGAATTGCGTTTGCTCCCAAGTTGCTTTTATTTTCCGTTCCGTCAAGAGCCCACATTGCGTGGTCGATGGCACTCTGATCCCTTGCGCTTTTACCTTCGATAACGGGAGATATCTCCTCCCTTACGCTTCTTGTGGCGCCGTGGACACCCTTGCCGAAATATCTGTCGATATCCTCGTCCCTTTTTTCGTATGCTTCAAAGACTCCCGTTGACGCACCTGACGGTACTGATGCAACCCCCTTCGTCCCATCCTCAAGCAAGACCGTGGCTTCGACTGTGGGATTTCCTCTTGAATCGATAATTTCCCTTGCGTTTACCTTTTTAATAGCGCTTCTCATATTTTTCCTCCTTGTTTTTTCATAGTATTGCCAAGACAAGGAAAAATAAAACGGCGATCAGTAAAATACTGACCGCCGGAGATTAAATAATTTCGATTTCCGATGGAGCTGATATTTTAAATTCCTTTTTGTTCAAGTCAAAGGAAATAGGGCCATGGGGGGTAGGAATTTCAAATTTTGCGTATTCAAGTGAGAAAAGCCTTGGAGAAAGCTTTATTTTCTTGTAATTAGGCTCAATCATCTCAAAGCCCGAAAGCGCTCTTTTAATCGCATAAGCGGGAGCGCCTCCCCAGGCGTGGGAGCAATCTCCGTTTACGTATTCCCAAGCCTCACAAAGACCCTTATCGCATTTTTCGATAATGCCCTCGTAATTATGAATAAGCTTGATACCGTATTCTGAAAACATATCCTCGTTGCAAAGGGCGTCAAAAAGGAAGCTGTAGAAATACGGCTGCATTTCCTCCTTGCGAAGGTCCTTGCATATATAGTCAAGAATATCTCTTCTTTTTTCCTTCGGCGCAATTCCAAAAAGCACCGCAAGGGTATTTGCCTGCTTAAGATAGAATACTCTTTCAACGTTTTTTGGAAGCCACTGACTGTTTTCCACTCTGTCGGGGGTATTAAGCCCTCCTACGTAAAGTCCCTTATCTCTGCAGTATAATCTCTCGTTTATGGCAGCCTTGAGCCTTTCTGCCTTTTCAAGACACGTGTGCGCACTTTTTTCCTCTGAAATTGCGGAATAAAGGTGACTCGCGCACACAAGGGCTCTGTAATAAAGCATACAAAGAACGCTTTGTCCGAGAGCCTTGGGGGGATGATGAAGACTGAAATCCTCGCTCTTGCCGTGGCTCATAATATCCCTTGCATCTCCGTAGGGGTCATCAGCATCCTTCATAGCGATCCAGTCAACGAACATATAGTCGGGAGCGTATTCAAGGAGTCCGTTATTCTCCGCAACGTAGGTGTCAAGAAGAGAAAACAGACACATAAGCGCAGTTTTTGACTCCTCTATAAGCCTTGTATCACCTGTAAACGTATAAAAATCGTAAAGCCACATAGGAAACATAAGGCTATATGAGGTATGGAACATTCTTCCCTTTTGTATTTCAAGTATCTTTGCTGTTCTGTATATATCAAAGCCCGTAAGAGTGGGGTCGTACATATTGTAGTACTCCATAAGAGCCTGTATATAATAGTCACCTGTACAGGCAAGAGGCTCCTGATGGGTGGGAGAGTCAAGATGTGTATTCTGTCTGCATATCTTAAGAGTATGCATACATACGTCATACACCTTGTTTATAAGCTTATCGGAGCATTCAAAGGATGCTTCATTGATTACGGGATAGAAGGAATATATGAGCTTGAAGGAATCAATGCAGGCGTCAAAATCCGACATATTATCAACTATAATACGAACAAATCCGACGCTTCTCATCCTTTGACAGGGGTGAACGGTGTCACCCTTTACGACAATATCCTCGCCGTAGTTTGCGTTTCCGTCAATTTCTCCGCTTTCTATTCTTACGTGTACCTTTCCCTCGCATTTTACCGAAATAACGGGGAATGCGGAGTAAATTTTATCAAAAAACAGTACCGTATCGGTTTTTTCGTGACATTTTACTGTTATTTTATCGAAATTCAACGGATAGACCTCTTTTTCGCAAAGGTGAGCAAGAGGTGATTTTTTCATTTTGTGTATATCGGGAATTTTGCAGGCTTGAGTGTACTCGTCCTGATTTACCGTATAGTCCGAGTAGAAGGCGTGCATTCTTTCCCTTAAGGGACGGCATAGCCAGGTTTCATCCGTACCGTACACGCTTCCGTCCACGTCGCAAATTTCAAGAAATACACCGGGATGACCGAAGGTAAACTCATTTATTGCCGTTGCCTGTGAGGTAACCACTATTCTTATTTTTACCGAAGACGTGTCTGTTATTTCGTATTCATCGTAATAACAGTACTCCATTTTCTCCGTAAGGAAATCGGATCCGCAGGAGGCAGGGCCCCTGCCGAGAAGCGCTCCGTTTACATAAAGCTCATATCTTGCATCGGCGCAAATTCTGATCCTTCCGTTTCCTTTCAAGGAATACTCAGAAAGAAATTCCGCCATACAAAAGCCTTTCTCATTTATAGAAAAGACCTGTTCTCTTCTGTTTTCTGAAAATTCGGGATATTTACTGTCGTCAAGCCAGATCCAGTAAGCCATATTATGCCTCCAAAAGAAGGTCGTTTTCCTTAATCCATCCTACTCTGCGGAAGAGATATCCCACGCCTATGGAAATAACCGCGGGAAGAGCAATGCAAAGAAGGGGTAAACCGACCCAAAGAAGAGCGCCGCCTTCTGTAGATGAAATAACACCGATAGGACCTACCAGTCCGCAGGTACCCATACCCGCGGAAACGCCCGTACACTTAAGCTTGAACACCATTGTGGAAAGAGGACCGCAAATAGCGCCCGCAAGGGTGGGAGGAATCCATATACGGGGATTTTTACAAATATTACCCATTTGAAGCATACTTGTGCCAAGTCCCTGTGAAACTATACCGCTATACTTATTTTCCTTAAAGGACATAGCAGCAAAGCCAACCATCTGGGCGCAGCAGCCCACAGCAGCAGCTCCGCCGGCGAGTAAAAAGCCTTCGCTCGTACCGTTAGCTATGGCAACCGCAAGAGCGGATTCCGAGAAGATCATTGCGCAAATTGCCGCGCTTGAAATAGGAAGCGTAAGCACCATGCCAACAACGATCGCAACAACCACACCCATTAAGAATGGTTGGAACGTGGTTGCGGTTGAAATAAATACACCGAGATAATACATTACGTATGAAACCAAGGGGCAAATTACGAAGCAAGCCAAAAAGCCCGTAAGAATTGTAACAATGGGCGTTACAAGAATATCCACCTTGGTCTTTTTGGAAACGTACTTTGCAACCTCGCAAGCAATAATAACCGCAAAGAATGCACCTGCGGGGCCTGCCGAATAAAATACGCCTTCTGCGCTTCCCTTGGAGCTTACCGCCCACGCGGAAATAAGCCCGCTGTTTATTACCGCTCCTATGGCGTTACCCATAGCGCCAACCACCGCGCTTGAAAGAACAACCAGCATATCCGCCTTTAAGGAAAGAGCGATGGCAACGCCGATTGCCATACCCGTAGCGCCGGATGCAAAGCCAGCTATATCAACAAGAAAATCAAGACCCGTGTACTGTCCCACGGTTTTTATAATGGTTCCTATAAGCAGAGTTGCAAAGAGACCCTGAGCCATTGCGCCCATAGCGGTAACGAAATATTTTTTAAGATAAATTTTCACCTTTTCCATATAAAACCCTCCTTGTTTTGGCTGTATTATATACCTTTTGAGAATTTTTGTCAATAAAAACTTGATTTTTTACGCGCGTTATATTACAATTTATATATAAACATTTTTTGCGTAAGGAGAAATATATGGGATTTTTAAGGTTCTTAGAGGGTATTCGCAACCCTGTATTCGACTTTTTCTTTTCACTCATAACCCACCTTGGTGAGGAAACCGTATTTATGGCGGTGGCTATCTTTATTTTCTGGTGCGTATCAAAAAAGGACGGCTACTACCTTCTCACCGTAGGCTTTGTAGGAACTGTGCTTAATCAGTTTTTAAAGCTTGTTTTCAGAATCCCCAGGCCCTGGGTACAGGATCCTAATTTTACAATTGTTGAAAGCGCAAGGGCGGAGGCGACGGGATATTCCTTCCCCAGCGGACACACCCAGAGCGCTATCGGTAATTTCGGCGGTCTTGCATACATTTACAAAAACAAAAAAGCGATTTGGATACCCTGTATCGCGGCTTGCGTCCTCGTTGCTCTTTCAAGAATGTATCTCGGAGTACATACACCCCTTGACGTAGGCGTATCGGTTCTTGTAGCGATTGCTCTTATCCTTGCGTTAAAGCCGGTTATGGACAAGGCGTACGATAATCCGAAAATCATGTATACAGCACTCTCCGTTATGGCGGCTATGTCATTTGCGCTGATTCTCTACGTTGAGCTTTATAATTTCCCTGCGGATATTGACGAGCATAATCTTGAGTCCGGTATCAAAAATGCCTACACGCTCTTCGGCGCAACCCTCGGTATGATCCTCGCCTTTTTCCTTGAAAAGAGGTACGTAAACTTTGACACAAGCGGGAAATGGTATACACAGGTAATAAAGCTTGCCCTTGGTCTTGGACTCATACTCGGCATCAAGGCGGGACTTAAGCCCATTCTTAATATTATCTGCTTCTCCCACCCCATTGCACATTCAATAAGATACGCCATAATCGTGCTTTTTGCGGCGGTAGTATGGCCTCTTACCTTCCCCCTTATCAAAAAGCTGGAAAATCTCAAAAATAATGAAAATAAAGGTTGATTTTCAACTGCGCAGTTGATATAATATTTACAGTAACTATTAAATTTTTTAAGGAGATTTTACAATGGAATTTATTAAGGCGTTTGACAACCTTCCCAAGATCGCAAAGATCATTTTTGCGCTTCCCTTCCTTAACATCCTCTGGGCTATCTACCGTATCGTTAAGGGCGCTTGCACAGAAAACTCCACTATGCTTATAGTTGGTATTCTCTGGATCGTGTTCGGTTGCACAATTACCTGGGTGCTTGATCTTATATTCCTTCTTATGGATAAGCAGCCCCTCTTTACAGAATAATTACATAAAGAAAAGACGGCTCTGCCGTCTTTTCTTTTATCTTATTCTTTCATTTGAAATCTTTTTAGACTCGGGCATAAAGTGCTTAATACCGCGTATTCCCGCAAAATAGGA
Source organism: Eubacteriales bacterium (assembly GCA_045542635.1). GTDB lineage: Bacteria > Bacillota > Clostridia > Oscillospirales > CAG-272 > RGIG2000. Next base: position 574 of record JAZQLK010000046.1, on the reverse strand, counting down.
AAGGAAGCAAACGATAGCTCCGGGAATTATAAGTAAAAGATATATCAAGGGGAAATCAAGAAGAAGCTTGGTAATTGAAAGATATACCGCATTATAGTAATGAGTAATAAGCTTGAACACCGCGTGAACCTGATTTACCGCCGTTTCCGTTTCAGCGCTTGTAAATAAATAAGTAACGAAGGTTATGAGGGAGAAAAGAATATTGACGCACTGTGACGCAAGATATACGAAAAGACCGTAGAAATTTCTCTTCTTCATTCTGCCGCCGTCAATCTTAATCTTGTCCTCGTTACCCTTTTCGATCATATGACTGTAAAGCACGAAAAGATACATAGCTATTGAAAGACCGCCCGCAATCTGACAAAGAATTTCATTTATCATACCCGTAGCAAGCACAACGATAAGTCCGAATACCATCATTCCTATCTGTGTAAGCACGATCTTCCATATCATAGCGCCGTTTTCTTTAAAAAATCTAATCATTGTAAACCACCTTTAAGCTGTACTGTAACCATTATAAATAAAAAAATAATAAATTTCAAGATTATACAAAAAAATTTCACCTGTTTTACAC
>JAZQLK010000045.1:0-8026 GCA_045542635.1 Eubacteriales bacterium | reverse complement strand
ATTGGCGAATGCAAGGATACGGTAATCAATATTCCCGATGTATATAACGGCTTACCCGTTACCTCTATTGGTCTTGAAGCTTTTATGGGAAATGAACAAATTACACACGTATATATTCCGAATAGTGTAACGTATATTGATGCACAAGCATTTTTTTCCTGTTCATCTCTTACTACGGTAGTAATCCCCGATACTGTTACCTATATTGGCATAGGTGCATTTGTAGGTTGCATAAGCCTTACCGACGTAAAGCTTCCTGCTAATCTTACTTCCATCAGTGAAAATCTGTTTTTTTCTTGCAGATTTGAAAGCATAACTATTCCGGATAGTGTTACGTCCATTGGGCAAGCTGCATTTTATAATTCTAAAATTGAAAGCATAACTATTCCGGATAGTGTTACGTTCATTGGGCAATCTGCTTTTAACGGGTCTAAAATTAAAAGCATAAATATTCCAAATGGAGTTACCTCTATCGAACGCGGTGCATTTGCACATTGCAAGGAGCTTACAAGTATAACTATTCCCAGCAGTGTTACGTTTATTGATATGCATGCGTTTTGCGATTGTGAAAAGCTTGAAAGTATAATTATTCCGTCCAGTGTTACTCATATATCGGAAAATGCATTTTACGGTAATGAAAATCTTACAGTGTATTGCGAAGCGGAGTCCAAGCCCGAGGGTTGGGATGATGAATGGACGGGAGATGAAAGAAAAGATATAAAAGTAAAAGAAGTTGTCTGGGGCTACAAGGGAAGCTGACCCTAGGGAATGATATACTCGCTCCGCAGGTATGATATATCGGATCTGCCGATATGATATACTCCACAGGAGTATGATATATTTTCGATGTAGCGAAAATATTATTAAAGGAGAAACCGTTATAATTCCCTCAATACATATTAAATAACAAATTAAATGAGCAAGAGCGGAAGGAAAAAATCCTTATGCTCTTGCTCTCTTTTTGTTTTTAATTAAGGCTTGACTCTGTCAATGGGACAATTTGCAAGTATTGAACCTTAGCGAAGCTTGGAAGCAAAATCCGACATCATATCGGAAATTTTAATCTGTTGAGGGCAAACCGCCTCACAGGATTTACATCCGATACAAGCGGAGGGACGCTTGCTTTCGGGCATTGTTCCTATTACCATAGGAGCGATAAAGCCGCCCTTTGACATTGTATGCTCGTTATAAAGCTCAATAATTCTGGGAATATCAAGCTCCATAGGACAGTGGTCGGTGCAGTAGCGGCAGGAGGTACAGGGAAGGGAAGCCTTGCTTATCATTTCATCCCTGACCTTAATGAGCGCATCCATTTCCTTATCGCTTAAGGGCTTTGACTCATTAAAGATCCGTATATTGTCCGTAAGCTGGTCAAAATTTGACATACCCGAAAGAGTTACCTTTACCTCGGGCAAGCCGTGAATAAAGCGGAACGCCCACTCAGGAGCAGAGCAGTCGGGGCTTGCTTCCTTTAAAATTTCCGCATATTCGGGGGAGAGTGTGGCTAATTTACCTCCGCGAACAGGCTCCATTACAAATACGGGAAGCCCAAGCTTCGTTACCATTTCAATCTTTTCCTTGCCTTGCTGGAACTTATAGTCAAGATAATTTATCTGAAGCTGACAGAACTCCATTCCCTCGCCGTAGGCGTCGAGGAATCTTTTCATAGTTTCAAGACTGCCGTGGGTGGAAAAGCCCAAATGACGGATACGTCCCCGTCTTTTTTGCTCTATAAGGTAGTCGTAAATGCCGAATTTAGGGTCGAGATACTCGTTTACGTTCTTTTCGCAAAGATTATGTACAAGGTAGAAATCGAAATAATCAACCTTAAGTCTTTTAAGCTGCTTTTCGAAAATTTCCTCCACCTTATCCATATTGGATACGTCATATCCTGGGAATTTCGTTGCTAAATAGTAGCTTTCTCTCGGAAATTTTGAAAGCACGTTACCCATTACTATCTCGGAATTACCGCCGTGATATCCCCAAGCCGTATCAAAATAGTTAACGCCGTTTTCAATGGCGTATTTTACCATTTCGTAGGTCTTTTCCTCGTCGATATCGTTGTAGCCCTCCTTGGTGGGAAGACGCATTGTACCCATTCCCAGGGCAGAGAGCCTTAAGCCGCAAAAATCATTATAAAACATAGTATCTCCTTAATAGCCCGTTTGGTTGCCGAAGGGCTCGCTTGAATATGCGGATGCTACGAATTTTGCAATCTCGGTGTTGTCAACCTTCTTGCCGTTGAATATCTGTGTGCCTGCGCCGATTGCGTATACGGGCACGTCAGCGTTGGTGTGATCGCGAGACGTGAATTTGAAGCCCGCCGCCTCCTGGGCGTCCTCTGTAAGTCCGCCGGTTTCGTGGTCAGCCGTAACGATAAGGGCGGTTTCGGGATGGCAAAGGGCAAATTCAACAGCGTAGGTTATGGCGTCGTTGAATCTAACCACGGAATACATTACGTTAAGCTCCTCGCCGTCGTGGGAGTATTTGTCAATATAGCCCTCCTCAGCCATTACAAAGAAGCTGCTACCGTCCTTGGATATGGTTTCAAGAGCAGTCTTAAGCTCTACGGTTATACTGTTTGTGGGAGAGAGTCTTAAATGGGGGATATCACCCTTAACGTAGTCTACCTCGCCCTTTTCAACAAGAGCGTCGATCTGCGCCTGAAGCTCAACGGGAGCGTCTCTGTCGGGATAGTGGCACAAGAAGCCGCCGGGAGTTGCGCCTGTCAGAAGGTCCGTGGTAATTACCGCAGTCCTTGCGCCCTTGCTTCTTGCAAGCTCGCGTACGTTAAGTAAGGACTGCTCATTTTCATCCATACCAACGCGTCTGTTAAGAGTTTTATAGCCTGTGGATAATGCTGTTGCGGAGGCTGCGCTGTCCGTAAATGCGGCATCTCCGTTCAAAACGGAAAGAGAAGCGGTGATAGCCTGACCCTGATGGGGGAAGGCTCTGCCTATAAAGGGCTCGGGCATAACTCTGATAAGTCTTTCCGCCATTTTAATATGGTTTTCACCCATACCGTCGCCAATCATAAATATTACGCTGGTAGCCTTTTCCGCAAAAGCAAATTTGCAGGCAACAGGCTCATTAGCCAAGGTTTTCACCTTGATCTTATTCTTGTTTTCCTTGTAAATGGGCTTGATATGCTTGTTTACGAAATCTCCGCAGGCGCCGCCAACGTATATTCCGTAGCCCTTCATTACGATTTTTTTGTTCTTTATAAAGAGAAGATATTCTCCGTCCTTAAGCTCGGTTGTGGTTTTGGATTCATCGCGGTTGGTTTCGCCTATAAGGATTTCCTTTTCCACGGGGGTGGCGTCATCGGTTACCACGTTTAAATTGATTCCAAGATAGTCCTTAACGAGGAAAACAAAATTTTCCGCCGCGTACTGTGTAACCTTATCGCAATCCTTGGGGATAACTACCGTATATTCCGCAAGATTTTCGCCGTCTATAAGTATCTGCTGATTGCCGCCGCAGGCAACAAGACCAAGACACATAGAGAACATAACGATAGCCATTAAAAGTGAAAGTATTCTTTTCATAAAGCCCTCCAAAATTTATTCTTTATTAAATTTTAACATATATCGGGGTAAATATCAAGAAAAATATAATTATATAGAGAAAAGAGCGTTATTTAACGCTCTTTTCGTCTATAAGCTTTAATTTTTGTTCCCGTGTCAGACTTTTTATATGCCATTCGCGGCTCATAGCCTCACGCTTATCCTCGTATTCCTCAAAGTAAACGAGAGTAACGGGCAGTCTTGCGCGGGTGTATTTGCTTCCCGTACCGTCGTTATGGGCTTTAAGCCGCTTTTCAAGATCGTTTGTCCAGCCCGTGTATAGAGTGCCGTCGGCGCACTTAAGAATATAAACGTAATTCATTTTTCCTCGTCAAAGCAGAAGCCGTAGAAATTGCCGTTATACGTACCAAGTGTACCCGGCACGTTAATATCAAGCTCCAGATAGCTTTCCTCGTCTATATAAAATTCCTTTTCGTTACCGTAATCGTCGGTAAACAGAATGTAAAATTTCTTTGCCGTTTGCGTTCCCTTACCGCCGGCTATGGTATAGCATTCCATCTTTGATATTACGCCGTGGGTCTCTACTATCTCCGCATCGTAATCTTCATAGATCTCCTCAACATCGTCGCAGGGCTCTTCCTTTACGGCTCTGCCACCTGATGCGGATCTTTTAATTGTCAGAATAGCGGGCACCATAATGCCGAAAACCGCCAGAGCAAGTATTACTGCAATGAAAATATAGGTCTGAGTGTCTGTCAATACCATCATTTATACCTCCTTGCGTTTTTCTCATTATAACATAAAAACCACAGAGAAGCAATATTCTCTAAATTAAATTTTTTTCTGAATTTTTCGTTCAAAACGAAAAAATCGAACTCTTTATATATAGAAGGGCAAAATATACGCATTTATAAAAATCAGGGTTATATGAAAGGGAAAAATGTAAAACACCTTGATTTTTAATCCGATAAAGTGAAAAATTTGTGAAAAATATTGACAAACACGCTTCTAATATGGTAGATTGAAAGTGGGGGGTATACTCTCTTATGGTAAAAAGTGTAGACAGGGACGGTTCTGTGTATGGCAGCGGGTGGATAAGTCTATCCCGTGGATAATGATATACCGAATGGAATCGGTATGATATATCGCCTTTGCGATATGATATACTCAAAGGAGTATGATATATTTTCGCGTGAGCGAAAATATTAAGGAAGGAGGAAAAACCTATTATGAAAAAACTTCTTTTATCAACATTGGCAATACTTTTATGCCTATCGGCTTTTACGCTTATTGCCTGCAACGGTGATAACAGTACAACAACGGGAGATATTACGACAACGGATGATATTACGACAACGGTTCCTCCTACCGACGGAAAATTCTCGTCTAAAACGGATATAAAAACAGATTGGTCGGGAAAGACCTTGAATATTGCTTGCTCCACCTGGTCGGCAGAGCCGAGCGCTCCTTGGAGCGTTTTGGAGCTTTGCGTAGATTACGGCAAGGAATCGGGCTTCGGTACAAAGATAGATGCTGCCGTGCTTGAAAGACAGGAATTCATTAAGGAAACCTACGGTGTAGACCTTAACTTTATAGCTGTCACCCGTTACGCTATGCATAATGCTCTTGAAGAAGCAATAGCCTCGGGTAACGTATATTACGACCTTGCACTTCCCCGCGCTATGAGAGTACAGAGTATAGTTGCAGGCGGATACATATACGATTTAGCGAACAGAGCTTATATTGATTTTTCAAATTCCTACTACAATAAGGATTCGGTTGAAGCCTATACTGCAAAGGGACATACCTTCTTCGTGGACGGCGATTTTTCTACCCTTTCAAAGGAAACCGCAAGTGTGCTTTATTTTAACAAGGAGCTTCTTGGGGGAGAACAGGCAACGAAGGATCTTTATCAGAAGGTAAGGGAAAACAAATGGACCTTTGACAAGCTTGTAGCTCTTGCAAGCGCCGCGTATAAGGATGACGGTGACGGGATTCAGGGAGACAGAGATGTATACGGGATTGGTATCGCTGACTTAACTGGTCTTTATAGGTATTCCGGCTCTGCTCAAGCGGGAATCGACAAGGAAACGGGAGAATGGAAAATTACTCTTAAAAACGGCAGAGAAGACGCTATTGTATCGGCAATAATAAATTTAAACAATGCTAAGTGGTGTCGCACATTTATGTTTTCTAGACTTTTTAAAGAAGGATACGTTTTATTCTGTACCGAGGTTGTGCAGTATTCGTCCATAGTTTCCAAAAGCGGTAATGTTGGAGTTCTGCCGTTCCCGATGCTGAACGAGGAGCAGGGAGGATATTGCGTTCCGGTTGACGGTTCAGTACACGTTCTTGCGTGTATACCCAAAAATACACAGGACAGAGCTATGTCGGAATATTTCCTCGACGTTCTTTCCTGGACGGGTAAAGAGTATACAGTGAAAGCTTACCTTGATACTAAATCAGAGTATGTTTCCGACGAGGATATGGAAATGCTCACAGATTACATCTTCCCAAATCTCACCTACGACGTGGGAGAAGCAGTAGGCTGGGACAGCCTTATGGGAGGAGTACTTTCCGATTCATATAAAGGAAATGTAAACAATTTCGATAACGCATACGCAGAGCTGGAGCCCGAGGCTCTTGAAACCATAGCCAAGTGGAATACCGCCTGGGGAGCGTATACGGAAGAAAAATAGATAAGGCATAAATCAAAGAAGATACCGACTAAAAAAGAGCAAATCGCCAAGCGATTTGCTCTTTTTATATTAGTATCTGTATTAAAGAAGGGAGCAGATAAGATCGGAAAGCTCCGAGGGATTGTCAATATCAAGTCCGCCGATAAGACGCGCCTGAGCGTAAAGGATCTTTGCGTAGGATGTAAGTCTTTCCTTATCCTGTACGTAAAGCTCCTTGAGTCTTGAAGCGATGGAGTGGGATGCGTTGATTTCAAGAACGGTACGGGCTTTTATCATAGATTTATCCGCGCCGGGCATTTTAGAAAGCACCTTTTCCATCTCGTGGGAAACCTCGCCCTCGCTGGAGAGAGAAACGGGATGGGAGCCGAGAGTGTTTGTAAATCTTACGCCGTGTACGTCGCCGATTGCGTTCTTCATAAATTCAAGCATATCGGAGTACGCTTCGTTCTCATTCTTTATCTCCTCTTTTTCCTCGTCGGTTAAAATATCAAGCTTATCAGCGCATACGTTCTTAAATTCCTTGCCGTCGTACTTTTGCATCATCTTAACGGCGAATTCATCCACGTCCTCGGCAAAATAGAGAACCTCGTAGCCCTTGCTAACGACTGCCTCAACCTGGGGAAGCATAGCTATCTTGTCAAAGGTTTCTCCGCAGGCGTAGTATATGGAGCCTTGATTTTCCTTCATATTGGCTACGTATTCCTTAAGGGATACAAGCTTCTTTTCCTTGGAGGAAATAAACATTACAAGGTCCTTAAGATTTTCCGCGTTAGCACCGTAGCCCTCGTAAATACCGAATTTGATCTGTGAGCCGAAGGCGGTAAAGAATTTCTCGTATTTTTCTCTGTCGTTTTCCTGCATTTTAAGAAGCTCGGATTTGATCTTCTTTTCAATAGCCTTGGCAATTACCTTAAGCTGTCTGTCGTGCTGAAGCATTTCACGGGAGATGTTAAGGGAAAGGTCGGCGCTATCCACAAGACCGCGAACGAAGCAGAAATAATCGGGTAAAAGGTCCTTGCATTTTTCGGTGATCATAACTCCCGAGGAGTAAAGCTCAAGCCCCTTTTCAAAGCTCTTTGTATAAAAATCGTAGGGGGCGTGTGCGGGAATGAACAAAAGGGCTTCAAAGGTGGACATACCCTCGGACCTTTGTGATATCGCCTTCAAGGGCGCTTCATAATCGAAGAATTTGTCCTGATAGAAGGAATTGTATTCCTCCTCCGTAACCTCGGATGCGCTCTTTTTCCAGAGAGGAACCATACTGTTTAAGGTTGTAAGCTCCGTTACCGTTTCATATTCGTCGGAGCCCTCCTTCTTACGGGAGCTTGTAACGTCCGTCTTTATGGGGTATCTTATATAGTCGGAATATTTTTTAACAAGCGTGCGGATCTTAAACTCATCAAGGTATTCGGAATACTTGTCATCGTCGGTATCAGGCTTTAAATGTAAGCAAATTTCAGTACCGTGACCGATTTTTTCCGTATTTCCCACGGAATAACCGGAAACTCCCTCGGATTCCCAGAGGTACGCTTCGTCCTGTCCGTAGGGCTTTGTCTTAACGGTAATCTTGTCGCTTACCATAAACGCAGAGTAGAAGCCTACGCCAAACTGACCTATTACGTCAACGTCGCTCTGATCGGCATTGTCCTTCTTGAAATCGTAGGAGCCGCTTTTTGCAATAGTGCCCAGATTGTTTTCAAGCTCCTCCATAGTCATACCGCAGCCATTGTCCGTAAGGGTAAGGATGCGTGAGTCCTTATCGGCTGTTATTACGATTTCATACTCGTCACGCTTAAGTGT
>JAZQLK010000044.1:0-1749 GCA_045542635.1 Eubacteriales bacterium | reverse complement strand
TATCCAGTTGATAATGGGCTTAAGAATATTGTTGCTGAGAGCGTTTACGATAGCTGTGAAAGCGCCGCCGACAATAACGCCGACTGCCATATCAAGCACGTTTCCGCGGGTGATGAATTTTTTAAATTCGCCGAAGAACTTTTTCATTATGTAATCTCCTTTAATTTATTTTACTGATATGATTATATCACCGCTCCAGCCCTTTTGTCAAGGAAATAAATTTTTTATTCATACTTTATTTTGAAGAAAGTATGTGATATAATTGAATTATCAATCAGAAGGAGAAGCGCTATGATTAAAATTCAGAAAAATCCGAATAAGGATTTTGTAATCCTTAATTTAACAGACGTTCATACGGAAAACCACGAGCTTTCCGAGGATAGCGAAAAGCTCCGCGTTCTTAAAAACACGGTTACGGAGCTTGTGGAAAGAATAAAGCCCGACCTTATCACAGTCAGCGGAGATTTAGCCTGGGGCGGTAGCTTTGAAGCCTACAGGATGCTTGCGGATTTTATGGAAGGCTTTAATACCCCCTGGACTCTCGCCTGGGGCAATCACGATCAGGAAAAGGGATATGAGGTCCTTGACAGGTCGGCGGAAATTTTAAGAGGGAGCAAGAATCTTATTTACGAGGACGGTCCTGCGGAGCTTGGCAGAGGCAATTTCGTAATCGCCATTTGCGAGGATGATAAAATCGTCCACGGAATTATAGTAATGGATACCCATAACCGAGTAAAATTCCTGAATGATGAGGGCAAGGAGGATTGGGGCTGGGGCAAGCTTTACCCCGAGCAATTCCAATGGTACAGAGAGCAGGTATGTAATCTTACAGACTGCGGTTGTAATGATACCTCCATCCTTATTCATCAGCCTATTTACGCATACAGATACGCTTTAAAGGCGGCGGTTAAGGAAGGTATAGACCCCCGTAGTATAAGCCTTAAGGACAGCTACGGAGAGGACTGCTGGAACGACGGCTACAAGGACTCCTTCGGTATAAACTGCGAGGACGTGTGCTGCTTTAAGATAGACGACTCCTTCTTCGACGTAGTTACAGAGCTTGGCTCAACCAAAACAGTAATCGCGGGACACGACCACGTAAACTGCTCCTGTATACGTTACAAGGGCGTTCGCTTGACCTACGGCTTAAAGACGGGTATGGGCGCATACTGGAAGCCTGAAATGAACGGAGGTACAACCTTCACAGTTACAAGCGAGGGTATCACCGACATCAAGCACGAATTCGTAGACGCAACGGCTTGGCTTAATCCCAAGAGTGAAAATTGAATTTCAAGCCTTGTCCTATGACAGGACAACCGTATGTGAAGCAACGCCTTTTTAAAGCCTTGTCTTATGATAGGACAACCGTATGTGAAGCAACGTCTTTTCAAAGCATCGTCTTATGATAGGACAACAAGATACCAAGATGTGAATCATTGACCGCTTGTCTTATGACAGGACAACTGCGTATAGATCAGCACCTTTAAAAATCTTGTCTTATGATAGGACAACAGGATATCAAGATGTGAATCATTGACCGCTTGTCTTATGACAGGACAGCTGTATGTGAAGCAACGTCTTTTTAAAGCCTTGTCTTATGATAGGACAACCGTATGTGGAACAACGCCTTTCAAAGCCTTGTCTTATGATAGGACAACCGTATGTGAAGCAACGCCTTTTTAAAGCTTTGTCTTATGACAGGACAGTTGTACGTGAAGCAACGTCTTTTCAAAGCATTGTCTTATGACA
>JAZQLK010000043.1:0-5703 GCA_045542635.1 Eubacteriales bacterium | reverse complement strand
AGCTTTCTTTCCTTCTTTTTCCTCTTTAATTCCTGCTTCTCTTCCTTCCTCTTAGCTTTTAATTGTTTTTTTGTCAGGGGGGCTTCTTCTGTACTCGCTTCAAGAACTATCTTTTCGTCATTCATAACGAAACCTCTCTTTCTTTTCTCCGTATAATTATTTTAACACATAAAAAGTATTTTGCAAGGTATATTTTTATTTTTTTCGTATATTTTATAACAAAAAGCAGATACGTATCTTAATATTGTTGATTTTTATAAATAATTATGATAAAATTTAATAAAAGATATACGGAGGTAATTATGGATATTAAGGAAATACTATCAAGAGTTGATCACACTCTTTTAAGACAGGACTCAACGGAAAAAGAAATTTTTGCCCTTTGCGACGACGCCGTAAAATACGGCACAGCCTCCGTTTGCATCCCCGGAGCATTCGTTAAATCAGCCAAGGAATACGTTAAGGGTAAAATGGCGATATGCACCGTTATAGGCTTTCCCAACGGCTACTCCTCAAAGGAGGTAAAATGCTTTGAAGCAAAGCAATATATTGAGGACGGAGCGGATGAAATCGACACCGTTATAAATATTTGCGACTTAAAGGACAAAAAATACGATAAAATCCTTGATGAGCTGAAGGCTCTTAAAGAGGTATGTAAGGATAAAATTCTCAAGGTAATTATCGAATGCTGTCTTTTGAACGACGAGGAAAAAATAATAATGTGCGACCTTGTGTCAAAATCGGGGGCGGATTACATAAAAACCTCCACAGGCTTTTCAAATGGCGGTGCAACCCCTCACGATATCAAGCTTTTTGCCGATCACGTGGATAAAAAAGTAAAAATCAAGGCGGCAGGCGGCATCTCCTCAATAGAGGATGCGGAGGAATTTATACGGTTGGGAGCCTCCCGTCTTGGCACAAGCAGAATAGTAAAAATTGTAAAGGAGAATAAAAATGGCACTTTATCCGACTCCACATATTAAAGCGACCCCCGAGGATTTTGCAAAAACGGTTTTAATGCCCGGAGATCCCCTCCGCGCAAAATTCATGGCGGAAACCTATCTTGAAAACCCCGTGCTTATTAACTCCGTAAGAGGAATAAACGGCTATACGGGTACGTACAAGGGTAAAAAAATAAGTATAATGGCTAGCGGAATGGGCATTCCCTCCATTGGCATTTACGCAAACGAGCTTTACTCCGTTTTCGGAGTTGAAAACATTATAAGAGTAGGCTCTGCGGGCGGTATCAGCGAAAACGTAAAAATCCGCGATATTGTAATCGGAATGGGAGCCTGCACAGACTCAAATTTCGCAAGTCAGTACGCTTTACCGGGCACCTTTGCGCCCATCGCTTCCTACAAGCTTTTAAAGACCTTCTGCGATGAGGCGGAAAATATGGGCTTAAGCTTCCACGTAGGCAATCTTCTCTCCTCCGACGTTTTTTATGCCGACCCTTCTGTTGAAAGCACTACACCAAAATGGTCCAAAATGGGTGTATTAGCCGTGGAAATGGAGGCGGCAGGGCTCTATATGACTGCCGCAAGGCTTGGCAAAAACGCCCTTGCCATATGCACGGTATCGGACCACTTGATAACAGGCGAGGCAACTACGGCAGAGGAAAGGCAAACCACCTTTACAGATATGATGACCCTCGCTCTTGAATGCGCAATAAAGCTATGAGAAGAATATTTTTAATCGTTCTTGACAGCTTCGGTATCGGCGCCTTGCCCGATGCATCTCTTTTCGGGGATACGGGGGCTGATACCTTAAAAAGCATTTCCAAATCTGAAAAGCTACGTATTCCCAATATGATAAAAATGGGTCTTGGCAATATTGACGGAGTTTCCTGTATTGAAAAAACAGACACTCCCTCAGCCGCTTTTGGAAGATGCGCGGAAAGATCTATGGGTAAGGACACCACAGTCGGTCATTGGGAAATAAGCGGTATTATATCGGAAAATCCGTTGCCAACCTATCCAAACGGCTTTGGAGAGGATATTCTTGAGCCCTTTTCCCGTCTTTGTAAACGAGGAGTGCTCTGCAATAAGCCCTACTCGGGCACCGAGGTTATAAAGGATTACGGCAAGGAGCATATGGAAACGGGTAAGCTTATAGTATACACGTCGGCAGACAGCGTATTCCAGATAGCCGCCCACGAGGATATTGTACCCGTTAAGCAGCTTTACGAATACTGCAAGATTGCAAGAGGGCTCCTTTGCGGTAAAAACGGCGTTGGCAGAGTTATAGCCCGTCCCTTCAAGGGCGAATACCCTTTTACAAGGACGGAAAACAGACGGGACTTTTCCCTTGAGCCAACAGGTAAAACAATGCTCGATACAATATCCGAAAACGGATGCGACGTAATTTCAGTGGGCAAAATAAACGATATTTTCGTAGGCAGAGGCATAACGAAGCACTATCCCTCCCATTCAAACCCAGAGGGAATCGATATTACCCTTTCTCTTCTTAAGGAGGATTTTAACGGTCTTTGCTTTGTAAATCTTGTTGACTTCGATATGCTGTACGGACACAGAAACGATACGGACGGCTACGCCTCCGCCCTTTCATATTTTGATATGAAGCTGCCTGAAATATTAAACGGACTTTGCGATGACGATATGCTTATTATTACCGCGGACCACGGATGCGACCCGGGGGATATCAGCACCGACCACACAAGGGAATATACTCCCATTCTTATATACGGCAAGGGAATCGTTCCCGTAAATCTTGGTACAAGGGATACTTTTGCGGATATTTCCGCTACCGTTACCGATTTTTTCTCGCCAAAAGCCCATAAAACGGGAAAAAGCTTTAAAAATGAGATATTAAGCCCCTATGCTATTACACGACTCAATTCGGAGGTATAATTATGGACACTCCCTGCAGTATTTTAAAAGAAAAGGCTAATGATGCCTTAAAAAACGCCTACGCTCCCTATTCGGGCTTTAAGGTAGGAGCAGCCATCCTTTGCAAAAGCGGAAAAATCTATACGGGATGCAATATAGAAAACGCATCCTACGGAGGAACGATATGCGCCGAGCGAGTGGCTATGTCCAAGGCTATTTCCGAGGGGGAGCGGGATTTTACCGCCATATGTATAGTAAGCGACCCGTCGAAGGGACCTTGTTACCCCTGTGGAATATGCAGACAGTTTCTTTCGGAGCATTGCAAAAGCGATTTTGAAATAATTTTACCAAGCGGAAATGAAACGGATATATATACCCTTTCTTCTCTGCTTCCATACGGATTTTCAAGTAAAAATCTTTAATTACAGACACTCTCTCCCACCTTTAAAGGAGAAATCTTATGAGAATGTACGATATTATATACAAAAAAACAATGGGTAAGGAGCTTACCCGTGAGGAAATAGATTATTTTGTTAACGGGTACGTTAAAGGGGAAATCCCCGATTACCAGATATGCGCCCTTTTAATGGCAATATGCTTTTCCTCTATGAGCAAGGAGGAAACCTGCTTTCTTACCGACGCTATGCTTCGCTCGGGAGATACGGTAGACCTATCCTCCATTGACGGAGTATGCGCCGACAAGCACAGCACGGGAGGGGTTGGAGACAAAACCACCCTTATTGTGGCTCCAATCGTTGCGTCCCTTGGGGTAAATATTGCGAAAATGTCGGGGCGCGGTCTTGGCTTTACGGGTGGCACAGTTGACAAGCTTGAATCCATTACGGGATATAAAACCGCTCTTTCCGCAAGAGAGTTTTTAGATACGGTTAAAAAAACGGGAATATGCGTGGTTGGACAAAGCGGAAATTTAGCTCCCGCAGACAAAAAGCTCTACGCTCTGCGTGACGTTACCGCAACGGTTGATTCCATTCCGTTAATTGCATCAAGCATAATGTCAAAAAAGCTTGCGTCGGGAGCCGACACCATAGTTTTGGACGTTAAGACGGGAAGCGGCGCTTTTATGAAAACCAAGGAGGGCTCCTGCGCTCTTGCAAGAGCTATGGTCGATATAGGCAAGAGCTTCGGTAAAAACGTACGCGCCCTTATAACCAATATGGATCAGCCTCTTGGCTATAACATAGGTAACTCACTTGAGGTAAATGAAGCCGTTCGGGTGCTGAAGGGTCAATGCAAGGACGATTTATACGAAATCTGCATTGAGCTTTGCGCCAATATGGTAGCATCATCCGAGGGCACGGATACCGATACCGCAAGATGCCGTTGCATCGACGCTGTAGAAAGCGGCATCGCTCTTTCAAAAATGAAGGAATGGATATCCTCCCAGGGCGGAGATATATCCTTTATTGACGGTGAAGAAGGGCTCCCCGTATCTCCCTATAAGTATGAGCTTTTAGCCGAGCGTGACGGATATATAAGAGGAATCTACGCTCAAGCGGTGGGAGAAGCATCAATGCTACTGGGCGCGGGAAGACGGACTAAGGATGACATAATCGACCTTGGTGCAGGAATAGAATTAAAGGTGAAAATCGGACACCCCGTCAAGAAAAATCAACCAATAGCAATTCTCTACGCCTCAAATCAGAGTCTTTTTGAATCCGCTATCCAAAGGCTAAAGGAAGCTATTTCTTATTCGGATACCCCCATTAAGAAGGAGCCTCTTATCTATGAAACAATAAAATAAAGCCTTGACTTTATGAAAAAACGGGTGTAAAATATCATAGAACGGAGGCGATTAAAAATGTTCAAAACAGAATTACACTGTCATTCAAAGGACGTCAGCGGCTGCGCAAGGGTTGACGTTGAAACTATAACCAAAAGATTTACCGAGGGCGGATACTCTACTGTAGTGCTTACAAACCATTTAGGCGATTTCTCCTACGACCACCTTCACGCAACAAGCTGGGATACTCTTGTTGACGCGTTTGTTGGCGGATATAAGAAGCTTAAGGAATACGCAGAGGGCAAGCTTAATATAATTCTCGGCATGGAGCTTCGCTTCAGACACAATCCCAACGATTATCTTGTGCTTGGTCCCGACGAGGAATTTTTACGTGAGCATCCCTTCATTTACGATATGAAGGTTTGGGAATTCCATAAAATATGCCAGGAAAAGGGTTATCTTCTTATCCAGGCGCACCCCTTCAGAAACGGTATGACCGTAAACGCTCCCTGGGATATTGACGGAGTTGAGGTATTCAACGGTCACAAGGGACACGATTCAAGAAACGATATTGCAAATATGTGGGCGGATAAATACAATCTTATTAAGACCTCGGGCACGGACTTCCACTATGCCGACGTTCCCACAAACGCAGGAATTATGACCGAGTGCGAAATTACAAGCATGCCCCAGCTCATAGAAATTATAAAGAGCGGAAATTACACTCTTATAAAGGATGAATGAGCTATTTCAAAGACTCACATTTAAACAAAAATGAAAACGAGAGCAAGAACAGAAGGAATTTTTCCCTTTTGCTCTTGCTCTTTTAATATATCATTTATTACATATCATACTTGCGGAGCGAGTATATCATTGTATACGCCTCGGGTCATCTTTCCTTATACGCTCCCCAAGCGGCATTCCAATTCTTTATGGTTTCAAGTGCCCCAGGCTCCTGCTCTGCGTATGCGTTGTCGAAATTGTTTACGCTTCCTTTATATGAATCTATAAGAGCTTCTCCCATAAGGCTTCCCCAGCCTACTGCTGCTCCTGCGTCATATGTGATATTCGGGAATATGTAATCCGTGAGCATTTCCATATCCTCGTCGGAAA
>JAZQLK010000042.1:0-1524 GCA_045542635.1 Eubacteriales bacterium | reverse complement strand
CCGATATATCACATTCACTTCAGTGAATATATCACTGCGAAAAGCATTGCTTTTCGCTTATGCCCATCTCATACCGCAGGGCTTCTCTTCCTTTATCATAACCTTATCAAGGAAATCAACAGCCTTCTTAAGACCCTCGTCAATTGTCATTAAGCTATCCTCGTGCTCAATGGAAAGAACCTTATCGTAGCCAACAAGACGGAGCGCGGAAACGAGAGCTCTCCAATATTCCTCACCGTGACCGTAGCCAACCGTACGGAATATCCAGGAGCGGTTAAGCTCGTCACCGTAGTGCTTTGTATCAAGAACACCGTTAACGGCAGTATTGCTATCGTCTATCTTTGTATCCTTTGCGTGTACGTGGTAAATAGCGCCTGCCAAAGCTCTGATTGCCGCAACGGGATTCATACCCTGCCAGATAAGGTGGGAGGGGTCGAAGTTGGCGCCGATAACGTCGCCAACTGCTGCGCGAAGCTTAAGTAAGGTTTCGGGATTGTATACGCAGAAGCCGGGATGCATTTCAAGAGCGATCTTTGTAACCTTGTGAGATTTTGCAAACTCAACCATATCCTTCCAGTAAGGAATCATAACCTCATTCCACTGGTACTCAAGGGTTGCAAGGAAATCGTCGGGCCAGGGGCAGGTTACCCAGCTGGGAAGCTTTGCATCGGGGTCGGAGCCGGGGCATCCTGAGAAGCCGATAATTGTATCAACGCCAAGCTTCTCTGCCAAGAGAATTGCATTTACCATATCATCGTGGAAGGACTTTGCAATTTCCTTGTTGGGGTGTACGGGGTTACCGTGGCACGCAAGAGCGCAGATTTCAACGTCGTATTTCTTAAAGGTTTTTACAAACTCGTTATATTTCTTTTCGTCGGCAAGAAGCTCTGCAGGGTTGCAGTGATCCTTTCCGGGGTATCCGCCCGCGCCGATTTCAACGGAATGAACGCCGAGGGAGGAAATTTTCTTAAGCGCCTCGTCAAGAGGCTTGCTTCCATAAAGATTAGCAAGTACGCTGAGTTTCATATCTTAATTCTCCTAAAATCAGTTTTCAAAGTAGAAGGGCTTGCCTGTCTTAGCAGACTCGTAGATACCCTCAAGGATCTGTGTTACGCAATATGCCTGCTCGGGAAGAACTGTGGGCTGTGTGCCTGTAAGGATCGCGTTGATCCACTGCTTAGCCTCCTCCTCAGCGGGGCTATAGGAGCCTGCATCGTAGAAGGGTACGCCCTTACCGTCAAGGTTAGGTCTGGACTCATACATTGTATTATGGTTTACACCGTTGATTTCAAGAACGCCCTGGTCAAGCATCTTAGCGCCTGCCTTTGTACCGCAGACAGTTGTGCAAGCCTCCTTGGTATCGGTCATATTGATAGCCCACGCGGACTCAAGGTTGATGGTTGCGCCGTTTTCCATTACGATAAAGCCGAACGAGCTGTCCTCAACTGTAAATTCCTCGGGCTTCCACTGACCGAATACGTTAGCGGACTCTGTCTGATCGTTAAGCTTATGATATGTAGTACC
>JAZQLK010000041.1:0-3614 GCA_045542635.1 Eubacteriales bacterium | reverse complement strand
GTAAACGCTCCATCCTCGCTGTTTCTGTTCACGTATCCTCCGTATTTTTCCACAATTCCGTCAATTCTTATAAGACCGAATCCGTGTCCGTCTCCGCGACGGGATAAAAATTTTCCGTTTATCTTTGCCATTTTTTTACCTGCGCACAGATTTGTAACGGAAATATACAGATGTGTCTCCTTTATATCCATATAAATTCGAATCATTCTATCCTTTTCGGGTAACGGCAGGCTCGCTTCAATAGCGTTGTCAAGAAGATTTCCCAGAATCACGCACAGATCAAGCTCGGATATCATAAGCCGCATAGGAATATGTACGGTTGCCTTTACAGGAATATTTTTACTAAGCGCAAGATTTAGCTTGCTGTTAAGAATCGCGTCAGCCATAGGATTTCCCGTTTTTATAACCGTGTCAACGGTGGAAAGGTCGGATTCCAGCATATCAAGATATTCTCCAAGCTCCTTAAGGCTTCCCTGTCTGTAAAGATTTTTCATTACGCTGATATGATTGCGATAATCGTGACGCCAGCCCCTCATTTTGCGGTACATAGTGTCTACCTCACGGTAGTGAATATCTATAAGCTCTCGCTGATATGCGGCGATCCGTTTATCTGCGCGCTTGAAAAGAAGTCCCATATATCCTCCTTAAAGCTTCTTTATTATAGCTTGATTCAACGCTTCGTAGTAGCCACGGGGAACAGGAAGAGTTTTCCCATCGGGAAATGACATTTCAGTTCTCGTAATTCTTCGCAGCTTGGTTAAATTTACAAGATAGGAGCGTCCTACTCTCATAAAATGTGAATCAACCTCATTTTCAAAATAGCTGAGCGTCCCTCTCACTTTATAAGCGTTACCGTTCCTTGCGATCACGTTAACGTAATTTCTGAACGCTTCAAAATAATATATATGACTGAGCGGCAGCTTTACGGTTTCCGTATTGGTTTTCAGAATAATAGTCCTTTCCTCACGCTGTCTGCGTGCCAATGCTCTTCCAAGCACCTCCTCGAATTTTTCCTCGGATACGGGCTTAACAAGGTAATGAAGAGCCGATACGTCATAGCCATCCGCAATATAATCGGTGTATCCGGTAATAAACACAATGCTTACTCCCTCGTTTTGCTCCCGTATCCTTTTTGCAAGAGTTACTCCGTCCATACCGGGCATTTCTATATCAAGAAGCAGAAGGTCACAGCTGTTGTCCTCTTCATAGTAAAACAGAAAGGATTCCGCTGAGGAGTGGCACCTTACATCAAAGGTAAGCCCGTGCCCAGCCGCAAATGATGCGGTCAGCTCCGAAAGATGCTTTACGTCCGACGGACTGTCATCAACTATATGAATTTTATAAGCCATAGCTTACGCTCCCTTCTTTACGTAAATTTTAACCTTTGTCAAGTATAAGCTCAGCCACGTCTGCGGGGGTATTTACTATATACTCCGCTTCGTATTTTTCAAATTCCTCCCGAGAGCCGTAGCCGTAAAGGACTGCGATACATTCCATTCCGAAATGCTTGGCGCCCTCTATATCAAAGAGTCTGTCTCCCACCATAATCGTATCATCAGGGGACACTCCGCAGGAGTCAAAGGCGTACTGCATTATTTCTATTTTGTTCGCCCTTGTTTTTTCATCCATTGTAGCGCCTGCTATAAAGTCAAAATACTTGGCGATCCCCATCCTTTCAAGAATTCTTTTTGCATATTCCTCGGGCTTGGAGGTGGCAACCATTACCCGCTTGCCCGCTTTCTTAAGCCTTTTCAGACACTCCTCTATTCCATCGTAAACGTAGCACTCAAAAATGCCCTTATCCTTATAGTATTCTCTGTAATAAACGACACCTCTGTCGGCATTTTCGTCATCAAAGCCGTAAAAGGTCTTAAAGGAAACCGTTAAAGGAGGACCTATAAAGCATCTTAATTTTGACTTGTCCTCTACCTCTATTCCGAATTTTTTCAATGCGTACTCAACGGAATTAAAAACGCCCTCGCCCGAGTCGATAAGGGTTCCGTCAAGGTCAAAAAACACCGTACTGTAATCCTTCATTTACAATTCTCCTTTTACGTTTTTCTTACTTATATTTTAACATATAAAAGCAAAAAAATCCACAGTTAAACGGAAATTTAACTGTGGATAATTTTATTTATACGTTTTCTGTTTCTTCGGATGCTTCTTCAGTATTTACGTTACCCTTAACGCAAATGTCATCCTTCTTCTGGAATCTACCGTAAACCATAGAGCCGAGAACAAAGAGAGCCAATACGTTGGGGATTACCATAAGGTTGTTGAAGAGGTCGGAGAGTCCCCATACGAGATCGTTTGAGCCGATGGAGCCAAGGAATACGCAACCGATGGAAAGAACGGAATATACGATTATCGCCTTCTTACCGAAGAGGTAATTGAAGTTAATCTTACCGAAGAAGTTCCAGCTGATAATGGTTGAGAACGCAAAGAAGAACAAGCAAACTGCAACGAACAAGCTACCGATAATATTACCTGCAGTAGCGCCGAAGATCTTACCGAAGGTCATCTGGAACGCTGTCTGTACCATATTACCGCTATCAATTCCAAGACCGCCTGCAGCGTCGGAGAAGCTCATATTGAAGATATTGAGAGCATCGCCGCTGATGTTTGCGAGAGGACCGTCACCTGTGTAAAGCGTGCAAAGAACGATAAGAGCTGTCATTGTAAGAACAACGAAGGTATCGATAAACACACCGATCATTGCGCAAACGCCCTGGTCGTGGGGATCCTTAACGTCTGCCTGAGCGTGAGCGTGAGGTGTTGAACCCATACCTGCCTCGTTAGAGAAAAGTCCTCTCTGCGCGCCCTTCTGGATAGCCTTAACGATTGCCGCACCGAAGCCACCGCCGATAAGAGCCTGAGGAACAAACGCGAACTTGAAGATTGACCAGATTGCAGCAGGTACATTTACGATATTAACGCAAACAACCACAAGACCACCGATAAGGTAAAGAATTGCCATAACGGGTACGAGCTTTTCTGTAACGGATGCAATTCTCTTTACACCGCCAAGCACGATTGCAGCCGCAAGAGCCGCAATAGCAATACCGATTACCCAAGTAAACTTGGAAATATCCACATCAAAGGACTTGAATACGCCTGCTACGTTTGATGTGATGGAGTTTGACTGTACCATTGCACCGATAAAACCAAGAGCAATTGTAATAGCTACTGCAAAGAATGAAGCAAGGAACTTGCCGCTCTTACCTGTAAATGCCTTCTTTATGTAATATACGGGACCGCCGCGAACCTCACCGTTTTCGTCTACTTCCTTTGTCTTCTGCGCAAGAACTGCCTCGGCATAGTTTGTAGCCATACCAAGAAATGCGATGATCCACATCCAGAAGATAGCGCCGGGACCACCGACGAGGATAGCACCGCAGGCACCTACGATATTACCTGTACCTACCTGAGCTGCAACAGCGGTTGCAAGAGCCTGGAATGAGGAAAGACCGTTCTTTCCGCTTCCGTTATTCCTTGAGAACACCTTTTTGAATCCCTCACCGAGACAACGAACCTGGACAAATCTTGTCTTGATTGAATAGAAAAGACCTACTGCAACAAGCAAGAATACAAGAACGTATCCTGAGAGATAGTCA
>JAZQLK010000040.1:0-1969 GCA_045542635.1 Eubacteriales bacterium | reverse complement strand
CGGTTGCTGGTACACGGATAACGATGACAGTTCTATCGCGGATTTAGCCCGTTCCCTAGGTGTCAACTTAAAATTCACAAGCTATATAAGATATTGCAGAAAAGAGTTATAACACAAAAACGCAAGGGATTCCTTGCGTTTTTTTCGTCTTTATTAAAGTATGCACTTTATTGTAAAATTATCAAAGCTTTCTTCTAAAGAGATGTTATCAACGAATATAAAATTTAGGATTTCGTGGAGTGTGCCCGTATAAATATACTTTTTTTCACTCTCGCTCCAAAGAGTATAGGCTTCTCCGTTATGGGAAATAAAATACTCCTTTTCATTTAACGCAAGCTCAATCTCTCTGCCAAGCTCCAAATCATAAACAAAATCTTTATATTTCATTAGTAGCTTTTTCGTTTTATCAAGCTCAAAGCTTTGCAGCCGCTGCCTTATCGCAAACGATGGTAACGTCGGGGTGGAGCTGAAGCACGCTGGCGGGCAAGTCGGGAGTAACCTCGCCCTTAACCATACCGTAAACCGCGTCTGCCTTGTTGGCGCCCGAAACTACCATAAGAATGGATTTTGCCTGCATTATGTTTTTAATACCCATAGAAAGCGCCTGACGGGGCACGTCCTCTATATTTGCAAAAAGACGGGAATTGTCCTTAATGGTATTTTCCGTAAGGTCTACAAGATGTGTAACGGAGCCGAAGGGGGTACCGGGCTCGTTAAAGCCGATATGTCCGTTGGAGCCGAGACCGAGAAGCTGAACGTCCTGCTTCATTGTATCAAGGAGAGCGTTGTATCTGTCGCACTCCGCCTGGGCGCAGGGAGCTATTCCGCTGGGAAGGTTTGTGTTTGCAAGGTCTATATCAACTCTGTCGAAAAGGTTCTTACGCATAAAGTACGCGTAGCTCTGATCGTGATCGGGAGCAAGGGTAACGTACTCGTCAAGATTTACCGTCTTAACGCTCTTATATGACGTGCCGTTTTCCTTATGGTCCTTTACCATATTATCGTATGTACCGATGGGGCTGGAGCCTGTTGCAAGTCCTAAAACCGCTTCGGGATTTTTCTTTACCAAGCCGATTATTATATCTGCGGCAACGCGGCTCATTTCCTCGTAATTTTCTGTAATGATTACCTTCATAGTATTTCTCCTTACGTCATTTATTTGAACATTATGTTATTTACGTTGTCAAGTGAATCAAAGACGAAATCGGGCTTGTCCTTCTCCTCCGCCTTCTCCACGTCCTCAATCTGCGTTTCTCCGGAAAGCACCAATACGGAGCAAACTCCGAATTTCTTGCCGAGGGCGATATCCGTATAAAGTCTGTCGCCGAAAATACACATTTCGTCATTTTTGAAGCCTGTTGCCTCGCCAATCATTTCAATAGTTTCCTTGTAGGGCTTACCGAAATATACGGGGGTCACACCCGTGGACGATGTCACAAAGGCGGCGATTGCGCCGCTATCGGGAATAAAGCCCGTTTCCGTAGGACAGTTATAATCGGGATGGGTGGAAAGGTATTCTGCGCCGCCGCGTACAAATCGGCAGGCATTATCAAGCTTTTTATAGGTCAGGGTGGTGTCGAAGCTTGTGATTACGATATCCGCCGCTTCCTCTTCTCCGGAAAGCACGTTTATACCCTTTTCCTTATATTCGTCCTCAAGCTCGGGGGTGGCTACCATATAAACGCTCTTGCCCTTACGGTATCTTGTAAGAAATTCGTAGGTCACATCCCCCGAGGTCATAATCTCGGAAAGGGTGGGCTCGTAGCCCAGACGGGTCAGCTTTTCAAGATAGAAGGGAGTCGTATGGGATGCGTTGTTGGTAAAAAACAGTACCCTCTTACCGCTTTTTCTTAAATTTTTTATAAATTCTATAGCAAAATCAAAGGGCTTGCCGCCGAGATAAATAGTGCCGTCCATATCAAAAATAAACAGCTTTTTATCCTTGATAATATCTGTATTGGGATTTGTA
>JAZQLK010000039.1:0-1794 GCA_045542635.1 Eubacteriales bacterium | reverse complement strand
CTCGGGGGGGAAGGGGGACCAGGAAGTGGGGGAAGGAGCCTGCGTGACTTGGAATTTAGATTGACCTCATAATAACGCGCCCTCCCCCACCCGACTTCGTCGGGAGCTCCCTCCCGGAGGGAGCCTTTGGCTTGTGCGTACCGAAAGTCCGTCTGCTTTTCCTCGCAAGCACTGCATTTGTAGACACAAATGCATATAGTGAAATGTTTTGCTTTTGCAAAACGTGAAATAATGTGCTACCGCACATTGTGAAATATCTCGCCTTGCTCGATGTGAAATGAAATTTGCCCACGTCCGCGCAAGCGGACATTTCACATTTGCGGAGCAAATATTTCACCGCAAAGCGATTTCACTTGCCCGAAAGGGCAAATTTCGTTGCGTACCTGCTCTATGGCAGGCGCGCAGAGGGAGGCTTTTTTTGGCTTCTTTAAAGCCTGTTTTTAATCGATTTTATAGGAAGCAAGCCTTGTTCCCTCGTAGGTAAGCTTCAAGGAGAAAAAGTCCTCTCTCTCCTCTAATAAGCGGAGAAAAATCCTATCCCCCTCCCAGGAGGGAAGCTCCCTTACTCGCTCCTTCTCTACCCAATGAAGCTCACCCTCGGAGCAATGGGAAAGCTCGCCCGTAAACTCGGTGCAGGTGAAAAGATGCATATATTCCGTTTCGTATTTGTCGGAAACAAAGGTCACAACAGCTCTGTATTTCGGCTTTAAAAGCGTAAGCCCCGTTTCCTCTCTTGTTTCCCGTAAAACACAGTCAAAAGGGCTTTCCCTGTCCTCGAAATGACCGCCTACACCCATCCATAAGCCGTCGTTGCCGTCGTTCTTCTTGGCGGTTCTGTGTATCATTAAATATTTCCCGTCTTTTTCAATATAACAAAGAGTTGTCTGCTTCATAGCCTTCTCCTTTAAGCGCTTTATAGGAATATTTTAACACAGACTCTTGCTTTTATCAATACATTCTTGCAAAGCTTGTTTTTCTGTGCTATAATTTTTATAAGGAAGAAAAAGGAGGGATTTGTCGCTTCTTATAAGGTGCTGCGACAACTAAAGTTAAATGGATATTTTGTTTGAAAGCTCCTTTATTAAGGATTATAAGTGGGCAAGGGAAGCGTTTTTTAAGATAAGGAGAAAATTCCTTGTTATAAGCTTGGCTTTCATTCTTGCATATCAGGCGTTGCTTATTTATGGCGTGGCGAACAATCAGGGCAAAATGTCGGTGTACTTAATCATTGACGCTTTCTTTTTACTGTTTTATTGCTACGTTACAGCAAAAAGCATAAAGGCTCCCGTAAAGGCCGATCTTGCGACACACGGCAAGAACCTGAGCATACGCGTATGCGCCACGGAGGAAAAGCTGATAAGCTATAAAAGCTCGGGAGACGTTGCAGAGCTTGATTACGCAAGAGTAAAAAGGATTAAGCAGTCAAAAAACTATCTTTATCTCATTTCCGATACGGGAATTTGGTACTGTGTAAGTAAAAACGGCTTTACCGTAGGGGATTACGGCTCCTTCATTTCGTTCCTTTTCAAAAAGGGCATTGAGATGTGAATAGCGGATACTCCGTTAAGAATATCACTTTTAGTACTAACAGAAAAAGAGATAACATTTCGGCGAATAACCGATTTGTTATCTCTTTTTTTCGATATGTGAGCTTTGCCCACTCGATATGTTCTCTCTTTGCTCGAACTCGATATATTGTCGCTACGCGCCAATTCGATATGAGATAAATCCCTCGTTTGCGCAGCAAACATATCGAGTGCGTCAGCACATATCGAACGCCATAGGCGTATATCG
>JAZQLK010000038.1:0-10118 GCA_045542635.1 Eubacteriales bacterium | reverse complement strand
ATATTATATCAAGCGAAGCAACAAACATTATTTTTCACGATTGTGGAGTCATTCGAAGAATGCTTATTGCTTCTATCAATACCGCAAAGGAGAAAAATGATAACTCTTCGAAATTTTAACGAAAACGATATAGAGGTTCTTAAGCGAATGTCTCCGAGCAAGACAGAAAATGAGATATCGCTTATGTTAAACAAATGGAACAAGCGCGAATTTAACGGAAAATATTCAGAAACATTTGCAATCTGCAAAGAAGATACGGTAGTCGGATGCATTTTCCTTTATCAGCATAATGAGTATATCATAAGCGCAGGCCCCGAAATTTTTGAGGAATATCGCTGTAAGGGGTATGCATACGAGGCTATGAGGCAAGCCTATGATTATGCAAAAAAATCCGGTTATAAAATAGCAACGGCTCAAATAAGGAAAAACAATATCGCCAGCATACGCCTTCACGAAAAGCTTGGCTTTATTTTAGATTGCGAAATGTTAAACAAGCGCGGAAACGAAATTTTTATATATATTAAGCTCTTATAAATAGCAAAACGGCTTTTGAAAAGCCGTTTTTTGTTTGATTTATTATTTATTGGTTTTGTTTGATTCCTTCAAGCTTTCCGTGGGGGTCTTACCCGTGCTTTTCTTGAATACCCTCGAAAAATAAGAATAATCCCTATATCCGCATTCCTCGGATATTTCCCTTATACTCATTTTCCTTTTTTGAATCAGCTCTATTGCGTACTGTATTCTTAAATTGTTAAGATAGCTTATAAAGCCTATATGCATATTTTTCTTAAATAGAGATGACAGATATTTTTCCGTATATGAAAACCTTTCGGAAAGCATACCGAGGGACATATTTTCCTTCCTGTAATGATTGTCAACGTAATTAACTATCGACTCAAAATTACCGTTTCCTTCACTGTCACATTCTTCACTTTCAACCGTTCCGCTGCTAAAGAAGGATAAGGTATAATACAAAACGGATTCCGTGAGCATATTGGAATTATCGACGTTTATCCTTTTTATGGCATCCTCATATATGGTACAAAGAAAGCCGTAATTACCGTAATACGCGGATAAGGGCTCTATTCCGCATTTTGAAAGCAAGGGTGCCACTCCTCTTCCCATAAAGCTTATATAGATATATTCAAAATCACAAATTGCGTCAAGATAGTAAGGGAATGCGGGAAAGGCAAAGAAAATATCTCCTCTCTTCAAGGAATATTCTCTTCCCTCGATTTTTAAAACGGCGCTGCCTCCCGTCACCATATGAAGCACGTATATGGGATGGACGAAGGGTTGCTTAAAGGAGCTGCATTCCGTTTCATAAACAAATCTTACCGCCTTAACATCCGATTCGTCTTTTTTGACAGGCATAAAGTGACAAACGCTATTACTCATAAGAAGCCTCCCCCTTTCAATGATAATTTTATTATGACGGGTTTAAATATAAAAGTCAATAGAAATTTATGCTTACAAGGAAAATATTCATATCAAACACGAAAAAATTCATTTACCTTTCAGATTTTTTATGTTAAACTGATAACATAAAGATTTACCGTAAGGATTTACAATCAAAATGTCAAACCGTTCAGAAATAAAGGATTTTACCACGGGTGGCATATCATCCCACATAATCAGATTTGCAATACCTATTCTTCTGTCCCATCTTATGATGGTGCTTCTAAACACTGTTGATATGATAGTTGTGGGACAAAGGCTTGGAGAGGCGGGAACCTCCGCCGTATCAATAGGCGGCTCCGTAGCGATGCTGTTAAATGCTTTTATCAACGGATTTTCCTCCGCCGCGCAGATTATTATATCCATAAAATTAGGCGCAGGAGAGCGAAATAAAATATCCCGATTTGTAAGCACCGCCTGCGGATTCATATTTGTATCCGCAATTTTATCCATGTGCATAATGCTTCCGCTTGCCGACACTGCCCTTAAGCTTTTGAACACTCCTCCGGAGGCTTATAAGGGAGCCCTTGAATATTCTCGCATCTGCCT
Organism: Eubacteriales bacterium; assembly: GCA_045542635.1. Lineage (GTDB taxonomy): Bacteria > Bacillota > Clostridia > Oscillospirales > CAG-272 > RGIG2000. The sequence goes on along the minus strand of JAZQLK010000038.1, from coordinate 8,111 downwards.
TTGGGGAATTATACCGATTTACGCTTATCACATTATAAGCTCCATTGTCCGAGGTCTTGGAGATTCGAAGCACCCGTTTATCTTTATCGCAATTGCCTGCGGGCTCAATATCGTCCTTGATATAGTGTTCGTGTTATATCTTGATATGGGAGTGGGCGGAGCTGCCCTTGCTACAGTAATTGCACAGCTTATAAGCGTTATTTTTTCCGTTATTATGATAATAAGAAAAAGAGAGTCCTTCGGTCTTTCCACAAAGCTTAAGGATTTTATCCTTTGGGATAAAACGGACCTTACCGCTTTTATTAAGCTGGCGATTCCTATGGCTATAAACAACTCCGCAATTCAGATATCTAATATGCTGATAAACTCCATGATCAACGGTTACGGCGTTACAATTTCCGCCTTTTCGGGAGTGCGAGCCACAATATCCACTACCGTCGATTTGATTTTAGGAGCATTTGCTGTTGCGGGAGCTATGATAATAGGTCAGAATATAGCCGCGGAGAAAATCTCCCGTGTCAAGGGAACCGTATTTCGGATAGGAGCTATAACACTGTCTATAAGCGCGGCGCTTGCTTTCTCGTTTATACTTTTCCCCGTAAAGCTATTTGGAATATTTACATCCGAGAGGGACGTTTTAAATATAGTATATTCATTTCTGCCCATTCTCATTTTCTCATTTGTAGCTGCCGGAATACGCCATACTCTGTCCGCTCTTATTAACGGAAGCGGAAATAGGAAAATAAATCTTACGGTTGCGCTGCTTGACGCCGTTGTCGCAAGAATCAGCTTTGCCGTAATATTCGGAGTCTTACTTGATATGGGATATATGGGACTCTGGCTCGGTACTGCCCTTGCGGAGCTTGTACCGATATTTATCGGTCTTGCCTTTTATTTCTTCGGAAGCTGGAGAAATGGCAAACGCAAAGCCGAAATACAAATACAAAACTGAAAGGATCAAAATATGGAAAATAAAATTGTTAAGCTTGGTGTTGTAGGTCTTAAAAGAGGGGCTTACGTTGCCTGGACGCTTATCGGAGACACTAACGTAGTTATAAGGGCTATTGCAGACAGCGACCCTGAAACGCTGAAGGCGTGCAAGGAGGATTACGAAAAAAACGGAGTTAAGGATTTTCTCTGCTTTGACAGTATTGAGGAGCTTTTAAAAAGCGATATTGACGCGGTCTATATAGCTACCGATAAGCCCCTTCATACCAAGCATACGGTTATGGCGCTTGAAGCGGGAAAGCACGTTTTAAGCGAAATCCCCGTTATTGAAACCTTGGAGGAGGCGAGAATTCTCAAGAATGCGGTAAACGCCCATCCCGAGCTTAAATATATGGCGGGGGAAAACTGCTTCTACTGGGCATTTATTGAAGCGTGGAAGAAAATGTATGAGGACGGAAAATTCGGTGATATTCCCTACGCGGAGTCAGAATATCTGCACGCTGTTCATCCCGATGAGATAAAGCCCTACACTCCCGAAAATCATTGGCGACGCTATAATCCCGCAATAACCTATCTTACCCATAATTTAGGACCTCTTCTCTACATTATGGACGACTACTGCGTAAGCGTATCCTGTATGGCGCCCACGGCGGCAAAATACAATCCCCACAGTATGAACGACGAAAACGGCATAGCTATATTCCGCACCGCAAAGGGCGTGGTTATCCGCATATTCATCGGCTTCGGAATGTATGTAGGCTACGACCACAATTTTGCCCTTTACGGAACTCGCGGCTCTGTTCTTACGGACAAGACAAAGCCCCTTGAGGAGGCTACCTCCTTTGCGAAGCTTTATGACGTACCCGACACCTTTGAAAAATTCTTCGAAATTCCCGTGAAGCTTTCAAACACGGGTGACGTTTACGGTCACGGCGGAGTTGACGCAAGGATGATTCGCGACTTTATAAAATGCATAATTGAGGACACGGAGCCTCCTATCGACGTTAATATGGGTATACGAATTTCCTTGCCCGGAATTATCGCAAACGAGTCTGCAAGGCGCGGCGGCGAGCTTCTTGAAATACCCAATGATATCTGATTTCAACATAAAAACGGCTTGAAAAATTCAAGCCGTTATGTTTTTTTCGTGACGCTTACGCCTTTTCAAACATATCTGCAAGACGGCGAGCGGCTTTTTGGAGGTTGGCAATTTCGCGGAGCACCTCATCCTCGGTTTTTGCCGTTGTACGGATATGGGCGTCTGCTTCAAGAGTGAAAACACCCTTGTAGTTAATCTGCTTAAGAGCGCCTACAACCTCATCCCAGTTAATATCCATTGAGAAGGGTATCCTGTGGGAGTCGTGCCATCTGTCGTTATCGTGGATATGAAGCGCCTCAAGCTTGTCGCCGAGGGCGAGAATCATCTGCTTTGCGGAGGTGTCAAGTCCCTTCATCTCTGCGTGACCGATATCAAGACAAGCGACAAAGTTAGGGTCATTTACAGCCTTTATGTGAGCGACGAAATCGTCGTGGTGGGAGCAAGCCGCCGATGAAGCCTGATCAAGCTCATTATTCCAGTTCCACATATTCTCCGTAGCTATCTTAACCCCATGCTCCTTTGCAAAGGGAAGAAGCTCGAAATACATTTCCGCATTTTCCTCTGCGCTCCTGTGGTTATCGGGGTGAATAATGCAATGCTCTCCTCCCGCAATGGCGGTGCATTCGATAGCTCTCTTAAGAAGATCTCTTATACCTGGGACAAGGGACGGGAAGGGTGCGTGGGACTGATTGCAGTATATACCGTTGTCCTCGCCTATTCTGCGAAGTCTTTTTGCAAAGGCAACGTAATCGCTACCGCTCAATGGGTGGGTGGAGGGCTGTACCTTATAGGTGCTCCAATCTATACGCGCCATTTCAAACATTGAAAAGTCCCAGGCGTCAAAGCCTGCCTTCGCAAGCTCGTAAATTGCTCTTTCCTCGCCAAGTGTGTTTGCGCTTGACCATATTTCCGTTGAAATTTTCATTTTTCTACCTCACATTCGTTTACACTGTTCCAATTTATGGGCTTAACGCCGTTTGACAGTAAAAATTCGTTTGCCCTCGAAAAGGGACGGGAGCCAAAGAACCCGTTATACGCAGAAAGTGGGGAGGGGTGTACGGATTCTATTACAAAATGGTTCTTGTTGGTTATGTATTTTTTCTTACTTCTTGCGTTGCCGCCCCACAGAATAAACACTATGGGGTTATCGTTTTTATCAAGCTTTTTAATAACCTCATCGGTAAAGATGCTCCAGCCGATATTCTGATGACTGTTTGCCTGTCCCTGTCTTACGGTAAGAGTGGCGTTAAGAAGCAGAACTCCCTGCTTTGCCCAGGAGGTAAGCTCTCCGTGGGCGGGGATATCCATTCCGATATCGGTGTTTAGCTCCTTATAAATATTTACAAGGGATGGCGGGATCTTTATTCCCTTTTTTACGGAAAAGGAAAGCCCGTGTGCCTGTCCTATTTCGTGATACGGGTCCTGACCGAGAATTACAACCTTTGTTTCATTATACGGAGTATATTTAAGGGCGTTGAAAATATCGTTCATAGGAGGAAAAACCGTCCGTGAAAAATATTCGTCCTTAAGAATTCCTCTTATTTTAAGATAATATTCCTTTTCAAATTCGCCGTCGAGGATAGCATCCCAATCGTTACCTAAATGAACCATAGCCTTCTCCTTACTGTTTACTGAATTTATGATATCATTTTTTTCCTATTGTGTCAATATTTTTAAGGCTTTAGCCTTGAATTTATTTTAAGCTTGTGATATACTTGACTTAATAGAAATTTTCTTTTAAAGGAGAATAAATTATGATTAGAGTAACCGTATGGAATGAATTCCTTCACGAAAAAACCGATGAAAAGGTAAAGTCCATTTATCCCGAAGGAATACATAAGGCTATTGCTGAATTTCTTGGCAAGAACGAGGATATGGAGGTTAAGACCATTACTCTTGACGATGAAAATTGCGGTATCACAGACGAGCTTCTTGAAAACACCGACGTTATGATATGGTGGGGTCATATGAGACATTGGGAGGTTCCCGATGAAATCGCAATTAAGGTTAAGGAAGCTGTCCTTCGCGGTATGGGTATGATATTCCTTCACTCCGCTCACCACTCCAAGCCCTTCAAGCTTCTTATGGGTACAACCTGTAACCTTGGTTGGAGAGAGAGCGACGATAAGGAAAGACTTTGGGTAATCGACCACAACCATCCTATTATGGAGGGTATTACCGACAGATTCTTCGAGCTTGAGGGCGAGGAAACCTATATGGAGCCCTTCGGTATTCCCGATCCCGACAAGCTTCTTCTCGTTGGCTGGTATAACGGCGGTGAGGTATTCCGCTCCGGCTGTATCTGGCACAGAGAAAACGGTAAGGTATTCTACTTCCAGCCCGGTCATGAAACCTATCCCACATTCTACAACGAAAACGTACAGAAGATTATTACAAACGCTGTAAGATGGGCAAAGCCCGTATACAGAATTCCCGAGCTTGTTTGCCCCTGGATGCCCAGAATTGAGGAATAATTCAACTGAAAAAGCAGAGTTCTTCTCTGCTTTTTTCTTGTCTGATGGCAAATTTACGTAATAATATTGATTTTTAAAATAAAAGATGCTAAAATATAAGGGATAAGGCTTTATATGGAGGTATATATGGGAGTAGTAATCGGTATAGACGTGGGCGGAAGCACCACTAAAATTGTAGGCTTCGACGAAAACAAGAATCTTATGGCGCCCTTTTGCGTTACGGCAAACGACCCCATAACCTCGGTATACGGCGCTCTCGGTAAGTTTACCGAAACAAATAATCTTTCCCTTTCAGATATTGAAAAGGTTATGATTACAGGCGTCGGCTCATCATTTATCAATAAGCCTATTTACAATCTCAAATGCGAAACGGTTCCCGAATTCCGTTGCATTGGTCTTGGCGGTCTTTACCTTTCCGGATTCAAGGATGCAATTATTGTAAGTATGGGTACGGGTACTGCTCTTGTTCACGCGGTTGAAGGATGCGAGCCCGAGTATCTCGGCGGTACGGGTGTTGGAGGAGGTACCCTTATGGGTCTTTCCAAAAAAATGCTTGGACTTGATACCATACAACACATAGACGAAATTGCAAAAGAGGGTAAAATTGAAAACGTAGACCTTAAGGTAAGCGATCTCTCTAAAAAGAGCGCCGGTCTTAAGGGCGAGCTTACTGCAGCGAATTTCGGCAGAGTGAGCGATATCGCATCAAAAAACGATATAGCACTCGGACTTATCAATATGGTATTTGAAACAGTTGGAATGATGTCGGTTTTCGCTTCCCGACAGTACGGAATTTCCGATATTGTATTTACAGGAAACCTTACCAATATGTCCCAGACCAAGAAGGTTGTGGATATGTTCAACCGCTGCTTTGATACAAATATCACGGTTCCCGAAAATGCTCAATACAGTACCGTTATCGGAGCGGCCATATCCTCTTTTATCAAGTAAAATGTCATAAAAAAATATAAACGCCATTGATTTTTTAAGTCAATGGCGTTATTTTAATTAAATATAAGCGCTTTCCTTACAATGTTAAGTCCTGCGGATATAGCAGTTTTTTCACTATTTTCGTTTTTTGCATTACTCCAATACGCTATGCCTTTTCTTTCCTGAACGGTGGACACATAGGATGATGCAAGTGCTTTTCCTATTCCCTTTCTACGTTGCGAAGGTGCGACGTAAATATAATCCACATCATATACATTGTCAAACAAATTGTTGTAAGATAAATAGCCTATAATTTTATCTTCATCAAAATAAGCCAATATTTCTCCACTTCCCTTCTCCACAAAAACAGTAAAAAGAACATTTAGCGGGGGTCTGTATTGTAAGGACTCATTTTCCATAGATATAAAGGCTTCTCTATCACATTTAGACAAAAGACGGATATTATCATTTTTTTTACAAGTATTTAGCTCATCAGCACCGTAATCAACTATTTCTTTAACGGTATTAAATGATTTTTCAAACACGTCCCTGACAATTTTTTCGTTTTTGCCATATATATTTACAGTTAAACATACGTCAGGATATTGATTTATGAACTCACCTATTTCCGTGTAATCGCAATACGTTTCTGTGGGAATTATGTGTATATACGTCTTATCATCAGATATAACTGCTACAATCGCGCCGTTAAATAAATAATATTTTCCTTTATTGCTTGTCCAGTTAAGATTATCTATTTCCATAGCATTGGCGAGTATATTATTTTTTAAAATTGTAACTGCATTTTCTGCGTTTATTTCCATCATTGTCACTCCTTTACAAAAAAATCATCTACTCTGCAATTAAATAGCTTGGCAAGGTCGGGGAGGATAAATATATCAGGATAGCACTCTACTCTTTCCCATTTTGATACGCCCTGTGCCGATATACCGATGATCTGTCCGAATTCTTCCTGTGTTAGTTTGTTTTCCTTACGGTAGCTTTTTACCTTTTCAGATATTATTATTTTTTTCATAACGTCAAATTACCCAGTATTTTCCGTTTTCTCTCTTCATAAGACCACAAGCTATCATTTCACGTCTTATGGTACAGTGATCCTCGTGAAATTTGTGGATAATTTCGTCAACCTCCTTTTCGCAGTAAATTTTTTCGTTTTCAAAGCTTTTTACAATTTCGGAAAGAACTATTTCCCTCTTTTTTCTCTGTGTGGGAATTGATACGAGCTTACCGAATTTAAAGAAATTGGATATTACCTCTTTTCTATACTTATCCTCCGAATTCTCAAGGGGAGTGTCGTTCTTTACAAGCTCTATAAGAGGCATATTAAATATTTCTTTGTTCAAGGAATATATCATATAGAACTGTGAACGGCTGCATTTTACCATTCCCGCGCTCTCCATTTTCTTAAGATGATAACAAATTGTGGCGGGGGTTATGGATAAGTCACAGGCTATTTTTTCAACGTAGGAGTCCTCTTTCATAAGAGCGTTTAATATGTCAAGCCTTGTTTTATCTGCAAGGAGCTTTAATATTTCAAGCTTTTCCTTCATATCTCTATTTCCTTTCCTGCCACGCTTCATCCAGGCATACTTTTGCAAATTCAAGTCCGCTTATTCGTTCATCCACCTCAATAGCTTCCCAATCGGTAGCGCCGCTTAACATATCCTTTAATTTTTTTATTTCCCTGTCCGCAAAAGCTGATATAGCGTAATACAGGCTATAATCGGGTTTTTCATCCTCCGACGCAGCATTATACAATGATATATATTCGGGATAGCATTTAAAAATTTCATCGAAGGGCGACAGTAAATAATGGTTATCCTTCAAATTGTGAAGCTTTCTGTAACGGTTGTTATTATAGAGTATACTGTGAACAAGTGAAATAGAGGCGTATCTGTATTTAGCGCACTTGTATTCAGCTATTTTCTCCTTTTTTTCTAATGGATTTTTATCCAAATGGTCGGTAAAGCTGCAAATCCTTATAATTTCCTTATTCAATGCATCCATTACCTTACTATAAAATGCCGTATTTTCCATTACTTATCCTCCTTGAACATATGCGGGTAAACATTATTGCTTATTCTCCACTCTTCCCAAGCATCAAATATTACATTTAAGGCTCCTGTCTTAATAGTAAACTCAAATATTCTCTTACTATCACCTGAGGCTTTTGCTTGTTCAAGCTCAGAAACATACCCTATATACATTTGATCCCGCATAAACATCTCTCCTTGCAAAGCGGCAACTATACGAAGCTTTTCTTCCTCGGATGATTTTTCATATATTTGCGCTATCATTGGAAAGCTTTTCAATAACGTGTTCATAAATCTGTTTTTTCTAACCTGTACTGTATCCATATTAACAGGCGTAGTATAGTAAAGAAGTCCTGCACGCAAGCAAAGACTGTACATACCCAGTTCAATTTGAATCGCCTTTCTTTCAGATTTATTATCTTTAGGCGTTTCTGCCAAACGCTCTTCGCACTCCTTAACCTTGTGTAAAGCTATTTCTGCCATTACCTTATCTATTTCTAATGCTGTCATAATTTTTCTCCTTTCATTTTGAGCCGCCTCTACTGATATTATAGCCATCTAATCACTTTTTGTCAATACTGATTTGATAATTATCTAATCATTCTA
>JAZQLK010000037.1:0-3066 GCA_045542635.1 Eubacteriales bacterium | reverse complement strand
TGCCCACCACGGGAACATAAGCATCTGACCAAGAGCCTCTACTCTTGAAAGAATCTGTATAGCAATATACACAAGAGCCACCGTAGGCAAGCTGAATTTCAGCGTTGTGATAACGGTTTCAAAGGCGAAAATAAGCATCATATTACGTTTAGGAACACCAAGCAAGCGGTAAACGGTAACAAGATCCATTCTTTCCTTTATTCTTGAACGCTGCATCAAATACAGCATTACGAGGGAAAGCAAAATTACGGATGCAATAACTATTACTCTTCCGCTCTGTCTGGTATTAAGACTGTCAAGATATACGTTATATTCTGCGCCGTGATAGTCTGCGCGAGATATGGTAAGCATATTGGAAAGTGATGAGGGAAGCCCCTTATCAAGATATGCTCTTACGCTATCCTTGTTCTCTGTCCAGAGTGTAAATGAGTTTTCACGTGTACTGTCTCCCTTTGCTATCATTGAATAATAAAGCTTATCTATAACCTCATCGCTTACTACAAGAATAGCTCTCATATCAGTATTGGCGGGAAGACCTACGTAGCTGTCCTTGACAATAAAAAGCTCGCCGGAGATAATACTGCGCGTTATGGTTTTATCGGGGCTGAAATTATACTCCGTATCCAACGCGATACACTCGTTTGTTTCAAGCTTGTATTCGGGATCAAAGCCTGTAAGCTCCTGATACTCGGACAACGAGATAATGGGAGTGCCTCCCTTGCCCATTGCCATAAGTCCAAGAGTATTTACGTAAATAGAAGGCTCACCCGAATCGCTGATGCCCACAATAGTGGGACAGTATTTATCCGTCTGTGTGGGGGCTTCAACGGTTTTACCGAGAAAATACATAGCGTTAGGAATCATATTCTGTAAAATGCCGTCGTCCTTAAGCATCTGGTCGATCACCCAGCGGTCAACTATTATTTCATTATAGTTTCTCGGCATTCTGCCCGCTATAAGGGTGCTTTCGTCAAAGCGGGAAAGGTTTACAAGGGAATATCCCGTAAATTCCATTTCCTCCTTATTAACCTGCTTTATGGTATCATCCTTGTATATGAAATTTCCTCTTGTGGTGGGAATCAAATCGAAGTCAATGCCCGAATTTTCAAGATACTCCACAAACTGCCCCATTGCATTATGAATCGATCCGCCCTGAGTTGCGGGACCACCTACAAAGCCGAACAATAGTGTGTGAGAATCGTGATCTATGTAATCCTCGGGATCAAGATGTGATGCCGTTATAAAGTCAGAAACGGAAATAGAAAGAATAAGAGTAAGAATTATAATGAACACTCCAAGACCGAATCTGTTAAGCTTCTTTTTGGAGATGGAGCCTCTCGCTTCATTTAAAAGGAAGCCCACGCCGAGAAAGCGCTTATTGCTCTCCTTTTTATCCTTGGATTCGCTCCTGTTTGAAACTTCTCTATTGAAGCTATCGTTGGTAAGAATGGGATGCTCTCCGTTTTTTAGGTACGGAGGACGGTTTACGGAGGATGATAAAACGACTCTCTTATCGTCGAATTTAACGATAATTCTGTCCTTTTCCGCAACAACGGTAAGGGAAACGGGAGCAGCATTGTCGGAGGAAAGCATTCTTACGGAAAGGTTTGCAACACTTACGTTTTCCTCGTTATAGTCACCGGAATATACGGTATCCTTTTCTCCCGCATCCATAGTACCCTTTTTCCAATCGGTGGTATCGGATACTATATCACCTCTGTCAACGGTGATGATTCTGTCCGCGAAAAACTCCGCTATTTCCTTTTCGTGAGTTACCATTACCACAAGGCTCTCCTTTGAAAGCTCCTTTAGTATGGTACAGATATTTCTTGTATTGGATGCATCAAGGTTACCTGTAGGCTCGTCGGCGAATATTACACGGGGACGGCGGGCAATAGCTCTTGCAATAGCTACTCTCTGCTGCTGTCCTCCCGAAAGCTCACCGACAGGACGCTTACGGTAGCGAAGCATATCAACTCTTTTAAGAGCTTCCTTTACTCTCTTGAGCTTTTCCTCATATGATATATCAAGGGAATGCATACCGAGTAATACGTTATACGCTACGGAATGCTCGGTAAGCAAGTAATAATTCTGGAAAATATAACCGAAATTGGCATTTCTTTCAAGCTCCATTTCCTTTGAAAGAGAGCTTCTTATCTCGGTATTCTCTGTAGTGATGGTACCGCCCTCAAAGGTATCAAGTCCGCCTATTGCGTTAAGAAGGCTTGTTTTACCGCTTCCCGAGGAGCCGAGAATGCATACAAAGCCGGTATCGGGAAGCTGGAAGGAAAGATTGTGAAGAACCTCGTTTTCCTGCTTTGTTCCCTTGTCGTAAACCTTTCTTAAGTTATCGACCTTAATCATTTACTTCCACCTCCTCCATCATTCTGAAATCAATATCCTCCTCTGCTCTCTCCGTTTCAAATACCTGCTTTTTAATGGATTTACATACTGAAACGAGGGACATAGCGCAAAGTACGACGTGACAAAGGATATATATTATCATTGTGCCTAAGCTTACGTACTTGAAGATGTCGGATACGTATTTGAAGCCGCTTCCGTTAAGTATTAATATAGCTCCCAAGCCCACGGCCTCTCCTATTACCGTATAGAACAGCATCATAAGAGCAATCGAGCCGTATGCGGTACGGGCTGTCAAACCGATGTTCGACATAAGCTTGTATCTCAATGTAAGAGAATTGAACATAGCCTTCATAAGTATGAACTGAAGCACTACGGTAAGAGCGAACGCCGCAAGGCAAACTCCGAGGGTAACAAGTCTCTGATCCGAAAGCTCCTCGTCAACCTCCACCGCGCCCAAGCGATAAGGACATACAACAAGATATCCCATTGCCTTCAAATCGCTTATTACCCTGTCGGTATATGAGTAATCCATAGTATGGACAACGGTCTGATTGGACTGCTCCTGTGGCATAAACTCCTCATACACGCTCTGATGTACAAGTCTAACGTTAGGATGCTGGCTATTGTAAATACCTACCTTGTTAAGGAAGAGAGTTTCATCATTCCTTTTAAAGTCCTTAAAGGGAAGTCGGAGGCCAAGCG
>JAZQLK010000036.1:0-3753 GCA_045542635.1 Eubacteriales bacterium | reverse complement strand
TATTCTCCAAAGGAGGGAAAATAGTGTCCGTAGGCGGCGGCTACCCATTCAACAGGGGATAAATCCTTTTCCCCGTATAAAAGAATTACAAGGGCGGTTATTGTGCATAGCACCACCGTGTCGAAGAATACCTCGAAAATTCCAAGACACCCTTGGATGTGCGGGTCGTTGTCCGACGAAGCGTGGGCTATGGGAGACGTGCCGCAGCCCGCCTCGTTTGAAAGAAGTCCGCGGCTTACTCCGTAGCGAATAGCCGTAAGAATACCAAAGGAGCCCACTCCGGTTATTGATGCCCTAAAATTAAAGGCTTCCCCAATAACTTTTGAAAAAACCGCGGGGACGTGTTGATAATTTGCAAATATTATGTAAAGGGAAAGTGTTATGTGCGCAATGGTCAGGCATGGAATTACAAGGAACGTTAAGGAGCTTATTCTGTTCACTCCCTTGAAAACCACCGTAAGAAGAAGCATCGCAAACACTCCTCCCAGGATAATGGGCTTTATAGGTAAAATATCCTTAACTGCGTTTATCTGTACGAAATTGCCTGTAATCAGTGAATTTCCAATACATAAAAAGGCGAAAAGAGTAGCGAAAACAGCGCCGCCCTTGCTTGGGAAAGCCTCCTTTATATAGTAAGGTGCGCCGCCAAAAGCCACACCGTTATGGATTTTTTTGTACCTTAATGCGAAAAAGGTCTCCCCGTACTTAACGCTCATAGCCACAATACACGATGCGCACATCCAGAAAAGAGCGCCCGGGCCTCCTACAGAGATGGCGGCGGCAACGCCCGCAATATTGCCGATTCCCAGAGTTCCCGCAAGGGCAAGGGAAAGGGCGGAAAAGCCGCTTTTTCCCGAAAGCATGGATTTTGCGGTTTTGACGGGATGTAATAAATAGAAGAATTTCAACTTTATACCGTACCGAATTCCCGTAAACATAAGAAACAGAGGAAGTATAATTCCGCAGAGTAAAAATAAAGTACTGTTTAGCATAAAATCACCACCGAGTATAATATATTCACTATATAGAGCTGATTATATTAAGGAGGATTGTTAATTATTTGTGAACAATAGTGTCTACCCCTTGATTTTCCACATACGGGGGGATAGAATATACATTGTAATTGGCACTCGCAAAGAAAGAGTGCTAAACTTAAGGAGGTAATTAAAATGACAATAAAGCCCTTATCAAATAGAGTAGTGCTTAAAAACGTAGAAGCGGAGGAAACCACAAAGAGCGGTATTCTTCTTGCAGGCACGGCAAAGGAAAAGCCCCAGATGTCAGAGGTTGTGGCAATCGGCCCAGGTGAGGTTCGCGACGGAGCTATCGTTCCTATGACAGTTAAGGTTGGTAACAAGGTTATCGTAAGCAAGTACACAGGCACAGAGGTTAAGCTTGACGGCGAAGAGTACGTAATAGTTAAGGAAGACGATATTCTCGCAATCGTAGAGTAAGGAGGAGATTATAATGGCAAAGGAAATTCTTTACGGAATAGACGCAAGAAACGCTATGTTAAGAGGCGTTGATAAGCTTGCGGATACAGTTAAAATAACACTCGGTCCCAAGGGCAGAAACGTAGTTCTCGATAAGAAATACGGCTCACCCCTTATCACAAACGACGGCGTTACAATAGCTAAGGAAATCGAGCTTGAGGACCCCTGCGAAAATATGGGCGCTCAGCTTGTACGCGAGGTTGCGTCCAAGACAAATGACGCGGCAGGCGACGGTACTACAACCGCAACTCTTCTTACACAGGCTCTTATAAGAGAGGGTATGAAGAACGTTACGGCAGGCGCTAATCCCATAGTTCTCCGTAAGGGTATTCAGAAGGCGGTTGACTCTGCGGTTGAGGGACTTATCGCTAACTCCAAGAAGGTTAACGGCAAGGAGGATATTACAAGAGTTGGTACTGTTTCCGCAGGTGATGAAACCATAGGTCAGCTTATCTCCGACGCTATGGAAAAGGTAACCTCCGACGGCGTTATTACCGTTGAGGAGTCCAAGTCCACAGAAACCTACTGCGAGGTTGTTGAGGGCATGCAGTTTGACAGAGGATATCTCTCTGCGTATATGGCAACGGATATGGATAAGATGGAGGCAGTTCTTGATGACGCTCTTATTCTTATTACAGATAAGAAAATTACTAATATTCAGGAGATTCTTCCCTTACTTGAGCAGATCGTTCAGAGCGGCAGAAAGCTTCTTATCGTAGCCGAGGATATTGAGGGCGAGGCTCTTACAACTCTCGTTCTTAATAAGCTCCGCGGTACGTTTACAGTAGTTGGCGTTAAGGCTCCCGGCTTTGGCGACAGAAGAAAGGAAATGCTCCGCGATATCGCGGTTCTTACAGGCGGTCAGGTAATTACAGAGGAGCTTGGCTACGAGCTTAAGGATGCTACGATTGACTTACTCGGCAGAGCAAGACAGGTTAAGGTTAATAAGGAAACGACTATAATCGTCGGCGGCTTCGGTTACCCCGAGGACATTAAGGCAAGAATAGGTCAGATCAAGGCGGCTATTGAGGCTACAACCTCCGATTTCGACAGAGAAAAGCTTCAGGAAAGACTTGCTAAGCTTTCAGGCGGTGTTGCTGTAATCAAGGTTGGCGCGGCTACCGAAACGGAAATGAAGGAAAAGAAGCTCCGCATTGAGGATGCGCTCAACGCAACTCGCGCGGCGGTTGAGGAAGGCATCGTTGCAGGCGGCGGCACGGCTTATATCAATGTAATTGAAAAGGTTTCAGCCCTTGTTGACACAGTTGACGGCGACGAAAAGACGGGCGTTAAAATAGTTGTTAAGGCACTTGAAGAGCCCCTTCGTCAAATCTCCGCTAACGCAGGCTTTGACGGTGCGGTTATCGTAGATAAGGTTAAAAACAGCGGTAAGATCGGCTACGGCTTTGACGCTTACAATGAGGTTTACTGCGATATGATGGAATGCGGCATCGTAGACCCCACAAAGGTTACAAGAAGCGCACTTCAGAACGCGGCAAGCGTAGCATCCACAGTTCTTACAACAGAAGCAATAGTTGCGGAGAAGAAGGAAGAAAATCCCGCTCCCGCAGCAGCTCCCCAGATGGGCGGAATGTATTGATTTCGTTGTAAACAACGAAGTGATATAAATCCTGTGGATTTGTGATATTCCCTTTGGGAGTGATATACCTTTCAGGAGTGATATGCACTTCGTGCGTGAAAATGTGATAAAAACAAATCGGCATCCTCGGGTGCCGATTTGTTTTTAATATCCGACTCGGTCGACTTCATCCGTGGCAGATTTCATTTTATAGCTGTACATATATTGGAAATTGTGATAAAATATTTTTTGAGATTTTAATTAACCGATTGATTTTTTCTTTCACTATAAGGGCAGAAGCTTCTAAAAACCGAAAGGGAGGTGAGCAAATGGACGAAAGCAAATTTAACGAAAAGCTGACAGACGCGGCAAAAACTATTTTCTCATTTTGTATGGCTAAAACATCAAACAGAGAAGACGCAGAGGATTTGTCGCAGGATATACTGTATGAGCTTATTAAATCCTCGGGCAGTATAAGAGATGATGGCGCATTTTACGGCTTTATGTGGGCTGTAGCTAACAATGTATATAATCATTGGTACAAAAGGAAATTAAAGAACGCAACCTATGAGCTGGATGAAAATATGGCGTCGGAGGATGACCTTTTTGATGTAGAGGGTAATAGCGATATTTACTTTTTGCGTAGAGAATTGACTTTGCTTTCTGAAAAGTACAGAAAAG
>JAZQLK010000035.1:0-2600 GCA_045542635.1 Eubacteriales bacterium | reverse complement strand
AAACCACACCTAAATTTTTAAGATGCTTCGGTATTGAATCTCTTGAACAGCTTCCTTACATAGACGCGCCAAGACAGAAGAACGAGGGCGAGATCATTCCTCTCGACATCGACGTTCCCGAGCCTAAGGAAAACACCGACGAGGATACGGAAGCCGAGGTAACAAATGCACCTATGGAGGTGGCAGAGCCTGTTGCGGAAGCCGAATCCGTTTCAAATGACGGTTCCTACGAGGAAGAGGAGCTTGAGCTTATAGAAAGCCCCGAGGTGGAGCTTGACGACGAGATCACCGAGGATTCATCCGAAGACTGATAAACAATAATTTTTACGGAGGAAACTATGCCTGTTTGGGTTTACATCGTAGGCGCGATATTACTGTTTTTAGCGCTGCTTCTATCCCTTAAAGTAAATATCATAGTTTCCTACAAGGAAGAGCTTAAGGTTTATTTGCGGGTTTTGTTCGTAAGAATACGGCTTTACCCAAAGAAGGTCAAGCTTAAAGAAAAAAAGAAACGGACGAAAAAGAAGAAAGCTCCGCAAGAAACGGAGGAAATCCTTCCCGAAAGCGAGGAAAAGCCCCTTTCTCCCGTTAAGGTGGTTTGGGAAATCCGCGAGGCGGTTCTCTCTCTTGCCAACAAATGTATGGGAGGACTCCACTTTAAATTTGCAAGGCTTAATATAGAGGTTGGCTGCTCCGACGCCGCAAAAACCGCATTGGTTTACGGTACTGTGGTTCAGGGTGTTGCCTACCTTGTAGAATACCTTGACACCATTTCAAACGTGGAAATATCCCGTTTTTCTCAAATAAACGTATGCAGTAATTTTATTTCGCAAAAATCCCACGCAGAGGGTAAAATAACCCTTTATATAAGGGTATTCTCTGCCTTTAAAATACTTATTCACGCGCTTAAAACATATTTCACATATAAAAGTACAAAGGATATATTATCGGAGGATAAAAATGGAAAAAACATCTCAGAGTGATATTATCAGAACCGCCCTTGAAAACGTAAAATCAATGGTTGATGCAAATACCGTTACGGGAACTCCTATCGAGACCGCAAACGGTACGGTTATTATCCCCATTTCAAAGATTTTCGTCGGTCTTGCAACAGGCGGTGTCGACTACTTTGGTAAAAAGGCTCCCACAAGCAAGAACTTCGGCGGTGGCGGTGGAACCGGCGTTACAGTTTCTCCCGTTGGATTTTTAGTTGTTGATGCTAAAGGCAAGGTTGAGCTTCTAAACATAAACGCAGAATCAAAGGATCCTGTTTCTCAAATTGTGGGTCTTATTGAAAGCTCTCCCGAAATTATCGAAAAATTCAAGAATCTTTTTGGTAAAAAGTCCAAGGATGAGCCTGACGAGGAAAATTAACTCATAAATTTAAATACGTAAGCGAGGCATACTAAACCAAAAGAATTTTTTTGAGGTTTGATATGTCAAGATTTGTTGCGATTTTTATAACTTTTTTTATACTATTTTGCTCCTTTGCTTCCGTTTCATACGGGGCTGATATTTCTGCGCGCCACTATGCTCTTTTAGAGGCAGAGTCCAAGGATACAGTCTGTGAAAGCGGTGGACATATTAAGGCTCCTATGGCAAGCACTACTAAAATAATGACGGCTATATTGGCTATTGAAAACGGTGATCCCAACAAAACCGTAGTGATCCCCAAGGAGGCTACGGGAATAGAGGGCTCTTCCATATATCTCAAGGAGGGTGAGAGTCTTACTCTTGAGGATCTTACCTACGCTCTTATGCTGGAGAGCGCCAATGATGCGGCAATGGCAATTGCCATTGAAATCGGCGGAAGCCTTGACGGCTTTGTGGAAATGATGAACGAAAAGGCTTATGAGCTGGGGCTTGACAACACCCATTTTACAAATCCTCACGGTCTTGATAACGAGGAGCATTATACAACCGCTTACGACCTTGCCCGTCTTGCGACATACGCAATGGAAAATCCTGTATTTAAGGAAATCGTATCCACCAAAAAGAAGGTCATTCCTATGGAGGACGGTTGCCGAGTTCTTATAAACCACAATAAGCTTCTTCGCCTTTATGACGGCGCAATAGGCGTTAAAACGGGATTTACCAAGCGAAGCGGACGGTGCCTTGTTTCCTGCGCAGAGAGGGACGGAGTAAGGCTTATATGCGTTACCCTGAACGCCCCCGGCGATTGGAGCGACCATAAAAAGCTCCTTGATTACGGCTTTACAAAATATGAGAGATTACGCCTGGCGGATGAAGGAGATTATACCCTTTCTCTAAGCCTTGTTAACGGTGAAAAAGACTGGGTTCTCTGCTCTAATTTGGAATCCCTCTCCTTAACTGTAAGGAAGGATCTACGGGATGAAATACGGGCGGTAACGGAATACGACAGGCTTCTTTGCGCGCCTATTAAAAAGGGCGACAGAATCGGTCAGGTGGTATTTTACCAAGGAGAAAATAAAATCGGAGAATGTCCTCTCTACGCTCTTGAGAGTGTAAAATCCATTAAATACAGAAAATCAATTTTAGAAAGAATCTTCGGATAGTAATATGGAAAAAATCAGACTTCAAAAGTTTTTTACAGATAATAAAATAATGTCAAGAAGAAA
>JAZQLK010000034.1:0-2376 GCA_045542635.1 Eubacteriales bacterium | reverse complement strand
CGATGCAAATTACATATTTCTTATTGATGAAGCCCATAATCTTCCCGACAGAGCGAGAGAAATGTACTCCTGTACGTTAAACCGCGCAGATTTTGTGAAAATAGAGAACAGATATCCAAAAAGTCCGAAATTTACAAGAGCCTGCGGAAATATTCTTTCAAAATTCGACGTTTTACACTCTCTTGCTATGATGGAAAGCGTGGAGCAGGAGGGGGAAAAATACGGCTTCTACGTAACCTCGGAGCTTCCCGAGGATATAACCTACGAATTTATAGATTTTGCAAAGGCGGTTGAAAGAATGCTTTCCGCCGACTTGAATGACGATGAGGTCACCGACCTTTACTTCGAGGTTAAAAAGATGCTGAAGATCTGCGAAATTTACGATAAACGCTTCAAGCTTTATATCGAAGCGCATAATAGTGACGTTACACTAAGGCTTCTTTGTCTTGACGCCTCCTATATGCTTGACAGGATGATGAGGAAGGGAGTTTCCACTATTCTGTTTTCCGCAACTCTTACGCCTCTTGAGTATTTTTCCGATATACTTGGATGCGGCGGAAGCGGCGCTTTGAACTTAAAATCCCCATACGATAGGGAAAATTTGTGTCTTTTAGGCGTAAACAACGTAAGCACAAGATATGGCGACAGGCAAAAGAGCGCTTTAGCCGTGGCTAATATCATAAGGGCTACGGTAGCCGGCAAGCCCGGAAATTATATGGTATATTTCCCATCCTATACGTATCTTTCCGACGTTAAAGATATCTTTGAGAAAAAGTATCCAAAGATAAAAGTAACCACCCAGATAAAGAGTATGTCGGATAACGCAAAGAGGGATTTTCTGTCCTCCTTCAACACAGACGAGAGCAATACCTTAATAGGCTTTTGCGTAATGGGAGGCTCCTTCTCCGAGGGCATAGATCTTCAGGGGGAGCGTCTTATCGGAGCCATAATCGTTGGTGTGGGCTTACCGACCATTTCCTCGGAGCTTAATATAATCAAGGAATACTTTGACAATACCAGAGAAAACGGCTATGCCTACGCCTATACGTTTCCCGGGATGAATAAGGTTTTACAGGCGGCGGGAAGAGTAATAAGAAGCGAAAAGGACCGAGGCGTGGTTGTTCTTGTTGACGACCGCTTTGCAACGGAGGAATACCGTGCCTTGATGCCCGAGAGCTGGCATCATATAAAATTCTTAAGCAGTGCAAACGATCTGCTTAGCGCCGTTACAAATTTTTGGAAAAAATAATTAAAAGGTATTGTAAAATATATAAAGTAGTGGTAAAATATATTGAATTTACCGTTTTACCCTTAATGGGTAGCTTATAAAAACCTTTTGGAGGCTTTTAATGAAGAAATATACAGAACTTACGAAGAATGAGCTTTCTGCTCTTTATACGGAGCTTAACGCAAAATATCTTGAATATAAGGCTAAGGGACTCAAGCTTAATATGGCGAGAGGTAAGCCTTGTAACGAGCAGCTTGACCTTTCTATGGGAATGCTTGACTGTCTTGATACAAAATCCGCGCTTACTGCGGAGAGCGGAGATGATTGCCGTAATTACGGCGTTCTCGACGGCATTTACGAGGCGAAGAAGCTTTTTGCCGATATACTTGACGTTCATACGGAGAACGTGATCGTTTGCGGTAACGCAAGCCTTAACATTATGTTCGATATGGTTGCCCGTTCTATGACTCACGGAGTTATGGGCTCAACCCCTTGGGCAAGACTTGATAAGGTTAAATTCCTTTGCCCCGCCCCGGGTTATGACAGACATTTCAAGATTACGGAGCATTTCGGTATTGAAATGATCACCGTTCCTATGACTAAAGACGGTCCTGATATGGATATGATTGAGCGCCTCGTTTCCGAGGATGATGCGATTAAGGGCGTATGGTGCGTTCCTATGTACTCAAATCCTCAGGGCTATACCTATTCCGACGAAACCGTTCGCCGCTTCGCAAGACTTAAGCCTGCGGCAAGTGATTTCAGAATCTTTTGGGATAACGCATATTGCATACATCACCTTTACAGAGAAGAAGAGAAGCAGGATAAGCTTGTTGAGATCCTTTCCGAGTGTCAGTTAAACGGCAATGCGGATATGGTTTACGAGTTCGCCTCCACATCAAAGGTAACCTTCGCAGGCGCAGGTATTTCCGTTATCGCCGCGTCAACAGGCAATATTGCGGAAATCAAAAAGTATATGACGGTACAGACCATCGGTCACGATAAGATAAATCAGCTTCGCCACGTTAAGTTCTTGAAGGACAAGGACGTAACTATGGCTCATATGATGAAGCACGCGGACATTATGCGTCCCAAGTTTGAAATGGTAAACGATATTCTTACAAGGGAGCTTGGCGGTCTTGATATCG
>JAZQLK010000033.1:0-4047 GCA_045542635.1 Eubacteriales bacterium | reverse complement strand
ACAAGCACGGGCTGTCCCTTAGCGTGACATTCCTTGATCTTTTCTATGATAGCTCTTTCCTTACCCGCAACCGTCTTATAGACCGCGTCCGGATAGTCCCTTCTTATCATAGGCTTGTTTGTAGGAACAACGACTACGTCAAGACCGTATATTTCTCTGAACTCGGACTCCTCGGACAGGGCTGTACCCGTCATACCCGAGAGCTTTTTATACATTCTGAAATAATTCTGGAAGGTTATTGTGGCAATAGTTCTGTTTTCGCGCTGGATCTTAACGCCTTCCTTTGCCTCAATAGCCTGATGCAAGCCGTCGGAATATCTTCTTCCGGGCATAAGTCTGCCTGTAAAGGTGTCAACAATAATAACCTGTCCGTCCTTGATAACGTAATCCGTATCTCTTGACATATTACCGTGAGCCTTCATAGCCTGCTGGATATGGTGGTAAAGCTCGGAATTTTCGGGAGCGGAAAGGTTTTCTATACCGAAGAACGCCTCAGCCTTTGTAACACCGTTTTTGGTAAGCACGGCGGACTTCGCCTTCTCGTCCACAATATAATCCTGCTTTACGTCGTCATAGGGATTTTTGGGGTCAATTTCCTTAATTACCATCTTTTTAAGGGTAAGGAGGAAGCTGTTCGCTCTTTCGTAAAGCTCGTTTGATTTTTCTCCCGCGCCGGAAATGATAAGAGGAGTTCTCGCTTCGTCAATAAGTATGGAGTCCACCTCGTCCACAATAGCAAAGGCGTGTCCTCTCTGGCTCATCTGCTCCTTGTAAATAACCATATTGTCACGAAGGTAGTCAAAGCCGAACTCATTGTTT
Source organism: Eubacteriales bacterium (assembly GCA_045542635.1). Classification (GTDB taxonomy): domain Bacteria; phylum Bacillota; class Clostridia; order Oscillospirales; family CAG-272; genus RGIG2000. The sequence goes on along the minus strand of JAZQLK010000033.1, from coordinate 3,228 downwards.
GTTCCGTAGGTGATATCGCAACGGTAAGCCGCCTGCTTCTCCTCCCTTGTCTGTCCGTGAACCACAAGTCCTGTTGTAAGTCCAAGGAATTCGTGAACTCTACCCATTTCCTCACAGCCCAGTCTTGCAAGATAATCGTTTACCGTAACTATGTGAACGCCTTCACCCTTAAGAGCGTTAAGATACGATGGCAATACTGCAACGAGAGTCTTACCCTCACCGGTCTTCATTTCCGCAATTCTGCCCTGATGGAGCAAAATACCGCAAAGAAGCTGAACCCTGAAGGGGCGCTTACCGAGAACTCGGTCTGCCGCCTCTCTTACAAGAGCGAATGCCTCGGGCAAAATATCGTCAAGGGTTTCTCCGCTGTTTAATCTGTCCTTAAATTTATCGGTCATAGCGCGCATATCAGCATCGCTCATTTCGGCAAAGGTAGGAGCAAGTGCCTCTATTTTATCAACCACAGGCATAAGCTTCTTTACCTGATGATCACTGTACGTTCCGAAAATCTTTTGAATAAGTCCCATATTTTAAACTCGCCAAACGGCGTCCTTTCAAATAATCGCAGAAAATAATTATACTATTATATTTTACAATAAAAAATTTTCAATTTCCATAGCTTTTGAAAATTTTCCGTCTTTTTTCACGCAAAAATCATTGTTTTTTGACAAAAAGGATAATATAATGGATTTATACTACATTTTTTACCCCGGGAGCATATTATGAACAAATTGAACCTTGTGCTTTTAGAGCCTGAAATCCCCCAGAATACGGGAAATATAGCAAGAACCTGCGCCGCAACCGGTGCTTCTCTTCATATGATCAAGCCCTTTGGCTTTAAAATCGACGATTCCAAGCTTAAGCGGGCGGGAATGGATTATTGGTATCATCTCGATATCCACTATTACGAAAATCTGGACGAATTCTTTGAAAAGAACGGTGAGTGCGAATTTTACCTGTTTACTAAAAAAGCAAGCAAACGGCATACGGATATTTCCTATGGAGATAAGGTCTTTTTCTTCTTTGGAAGAGAAAGCGCGGGACTTCCCGAGGAGCTTCTTTTAAAGCATCCCGAAAGGTGCGTAAGAATACCTATGAAGGAGGGTCTTCGCTCCCTCAACCAGTCCAACTCCGCCGCAATCGCCGCTTACGAGTTTTTGCGTCAGAAGGACTTCTGCGGTCTTTCCGACCGTGGAGGACTCTTATAAATGCAAAAGGGACTTTGCATATGTAAAATCCCTTACGCTTGACACTGCAAAGCGTACCGTGATAAAATCATATTACAAAGCACCCAAAAGGAGGATAAACAATGAAATGCTTTTTACACTCATTACTGATTGCTATTCTCTGTCTTGCATCTATTCTATGTATAGCATCCTGTAAGGATACCGAGGATACAACGACCGCGAAGCCGCAAAACGACGTTACCACAACCACGGGTGGCGACGGAGCCTGCGTACACGTGGAGGAAATAATACAAGGAAAGAACGCCTACTGTGACAGAGACGGTCTTACAAACGGCAAAAAATGCTATTTCTGCGGAGAGATCCTTGTTGAGCAGGAAATAATCCCTGCCAAGGGCCACACCGAGGTTACGGATGCGGGCAAGGCTCCCACCTGTACGGAAACAGGTCTTACCGACGGCAAGCACTGTGTGATCTGCAAGGAAAAGACCGTAAACCAGGAAATAATCCCCGCTAACGGACACAACTACGGAGAGTTTGTTCCCCCCGCAGAGCCTACGAGGACCGAGGATGGAAACATAGGATATTACCACTGCTCCTACTGTAACAAATATTTCGATAGCGAGAAAAAAGAAATAACGGGCAGCATAATTCTCCTTGCAACACAGAAAAAATTTGATTACAAGGTGAATTCCGACGGCGTAAGCTGCACAGTAACGGGGCTTGGCGAATACCCTTATGAGGACTTGATCATTCCAAAGGAAATTTACGGCTACAAGGTTACCGCTATTAGCGATGGCGCATTCTACGGACGGGGTAAGATAAATAGCGTTTCAATTCCCGATACGGTTACGTCCATCGGCAAATATGCCTTTGCCGCCCTTGGAGAGATCGAGAGCCTGACCGTTCCCTCCTCCGTTACAAGCATAGGAGAATATGCATTCGGCTCCACTACTGTGGATAAGCTCTATTACAATTCCGACTTTTCGGATAATAAAGGCCTTTGGGGATGCTCCGCAAACGAAATTATAATAGATAACGATACCGTTCCATCGTACCTATGCTCATATTTTATTAAAATCAACAAAGCAACTGTTTTGAACGCAACTAAAATTTCAAACAGCGCGTTTTACAATTGCGAAAAGCTAACTGAAATTTCCATTCCCGATACGGTGACGGTTATTGAAGCAAACGCATTCCAGAATTGCTATGCCCTTACAAATATTACCCTTCCCTCAGGTATTACGGAAATTCCCAATTACGCGTTTTATAACTGTATACTTCTGGAATCCATCACCGTTCCCGAAGGCGTAACGGTAATAGGCGAATACGCATTCTCCCATTGCTATGAGCTTAAGACCGTTAATTTCAACAGTAAGCTTACGACAATTAAGCAGGCGGCATTTTCGAATTCGGGTATCACCTCCCTTAGCCTTCCGAGCAGTCTTAAAGCCGTAGAGAAAAACGCATTCAATTACTGTAACGGGCTTGTATCCGTTGAATTTCCCGATTCAATAACAAGCCTCGACGGTTGCCTCTTATCCTGCGAAAATCTCGTATCAGTCACGTTGCCGAACGGCATTACGTCGATACCAGATCTTATGTTCTCCGTTTGCAGCTCATTAAAGAGCATCAGCCTGCCATCAAGCGTCAAGACCATAGGCAGGGATGCATTCAGATACTGCGAATCCATTACGGCGTTAACATTTCCCGACGGACTTACCGAAATCGGCGCGTCTGCCTTTGACGGCTGTATAAATCTTTCAACTCTTGTTCTTCCCACATCTCTCGAAAAAATCGGCGTCCAGGCATTTAACGGCTGCACCCGCCTTTTCGAGGTATACAATCTTTCGCCCCTTCCCATCCTGAAGGGTGATTCAGGATACGGAGGCGTAGGAAAAAATGCTGAAGCCATCTACTTATCCCTTAACGGAGATTCCGTGCTTATCAAGCAGGGTGATTTCGTTTTCAAGGAGACGGACGGGGCATACGAGCTTTTGCTTTACCAAGGCGCTTCCGATAAGATCCTTCTTCCCGAAGATGT
>JAZQLK010000032.1:0-9064 GCA_045542635.1 Eubacteriales bacterium | reverse complement strand
AAAAAAGACAATTATCTTATGGTATGGTCTAATGGGAAATATATGTTTAAAATGCTATTCCCAAGCACTATGGAATTTTTCGAGATTGAAAAGGTTATAGAAAGTATGGAAGCTGTAGAAGACTAATTATTTTTAAAGCAGACAGGGCTCGGTCCCCTGTCTGCTCTGTTTTTGATTTTGCTTTTTATTTTGCCGATATACTTCTGTTATTTCAGACAGCCCACGGCGTAGCCGTAATACTCGTCAAGGAAATCCTCGGCGCATTTACGCATTACCACGGATATCTTATCGTCGCGGAAGGCAAAGGTCATATTACAGGTGCCAAGGTAGCGGTCGATTATCTGTATATAAAGCATTATCTTGTTTTCATCAAGCCAGGTTGCGGAAACGGCGGCATCGTACATAAAGCCGTCGGTGGTACGCACACCTCCTACCTCGTTGGAATAGCCAAGCTGAGGGAATTTGCAGAATTCGTTTTCGTTAATCTTAAAGGGAAGCTCCTTTACGCCCTGTTCGTTTTCGTAACGGAGCTTACCGCTTTTTTCATTATCAAATATAAAGGTAAGGGACTTAATACCCATTCTGTTGTCTTCAAGAATATATTCCCTGCCGTTTATCTTCTCCCTCCTTATGGAATCCCCCTCTCCCCTTAAGGCAAAGAGCTTTCTTGTGCCCTCATACTCGCAAAGCCGAGAGTATGCGGAAGGGTTTTCCTCCAAGGGCGTTTTCTCCATTTCATCCATAATAAGCTCGAAGAAACAGTTAATTATATATTCCCTTGCAGTATCGTCGTCGCCCTGACTGTCGGCGGTACAAACGAAGATTACGTCGTCGTCGGGTAAGCAAACCGTAAGCTCATTACCCATACCCACAAAGGCAAAGCCGTTCCTTTCAGTTCTCCATATCTGATAGCCGTAGCCGTGGTGGAACGCCATTGTTCTCGGTCCCTCGCGGTTGTCAACTACCTTGGAGGTAGCCTCTTTTAAATATCCCTCGTTCATAAGACGCTTGCCCTCCCATACGCCGTAATTCATTACGAAGCGGGCAAAGGACATAATATCACGGGGAGTACAGATCATTGCGGAATCCCCCCAGCTATCCCCGTTGGGAGTTTTAAGAACCGTGGCGGTCTTAAAGGTGCCAAGGTGGGTAAATATCCTACTGTAAAGATAATCGAAAAGGCTCATACCCGAAAGCTTTTCCACAAGGTTAGAAAGGACCTGGGAGCCCTGGCTATCGTATTCCCACAGTGTGGCGGGATATCTTTCCGTGCTTCTTTTACTGTTCATATATATTACGGTTCTGTCAGGCTCGGGATTGCCAAACCATATATCTCCGTAGCCAACCGTACTCATAGTAAGCATATCGCGGACAGTCTGACATTTGAGAGTGTCGGAAATTTTCCCCTTGATCTTCTCGGGAAAGAGGTCCGCTATTTTATCATTTAAGGAAAGCTTGCCTTCTTCTATTAAAAGACCTATGGCAACGGAAACAAAGCTCTTGGTCTGGGAGTACATTCTGTGGGTGGTATCCTTGTCAAAAGGCGCATAGTAGCACTCGCAAAAGAGATTTTTCCCCTTCATCATAAGAACGCTGTGCATAGGTATTCCCCGTCTTTCAAGCAAGGTTAAATATCTTTTTACCGCTTCGCTTTTTACGCCTGCGGCTTCAGGTGAAATTTTATCAAAAATCATAGCTTTTCCTCCGAAAAAATGCTTTTACAATTACATAATACCATTTTCTCCCTCTTTTATCAATAGCTTTGCTATTGATTTTTTTATTTTTCCGCTCCGAAAAAAATTTTTAAAAATTCAAAAAGTCTAACGGTCACTAACGGTTTTGATATGCGATAATAAGAGTGCAAGAGGGGAAAACCCCAGTAAAATCCGAAGAAAATTCAAAACGGAGGTTAAGGATGAAATCGAAAAAAATTCAAAGAAAGGAAGGGAGATACGGTGGAACAAAATCAGAAAAGGCGACGCCTTACAAAAAAGCGTCTTGATAGGTATAAGGAGCAGTACGGTATGCAATCAATGGAAATCGCATCCTTGGCTCAATCGCTTATAAAGCGCAGAATAGAAAGGGCGCTTCAAAACGAGGCGGAGCTTGACAGATTTATGGAGGAGCTTCTCTATCACGCCGAAAGGACGGAGGATAAAGCAAAAAGCAAGTCCATAATTTCAAGGTTTGACGCCCTTAAGATAGAGGATCTTACAAAGCTTTCCTCCGTCTTAAAGGCTCTTGGAGATAAGGAGCCGAGCTTTAAGGAGCAATCCGACCCGTCTCCCCGTCAGCTTAAATTTGAGGACCTTTTCGACTGATACGGGTACCCCTCTTGCAAAGACTTTTACTATCGAAGACTGCAAGACCCATTCCCCCCGCCGCGAGGAGGAAGAAATTAAAGGACGTCTTGCAATCGGAGAGGGTGAAAGCGCTCTTCTGAAGCTTGCCGAAAGGAGAAAATCAATATGGAGGGAGGAGCGCTCCCTTACCGTTGACCGAAGAATAGTTAAGGAAAACGCCGACATTATCCTTGACACGCCGCTTCTTCGGGATGCGGTGATAAAAGCCCCCTATCTTCTTATAGAATGTTGCTTTTCTCTTGTCAACAAGTCGAAGGAGGACTGCCCCTTCTTTTTAAACAGGGTGCAAAGGGATTTTATATCCAGGCTTAAAAAGCACGGCTCATCCCGTCCCTATTTCATACTGAAGGGAAGGCAGCAGGGCTTTACGACTCTTATAACCGCAATTCAGCTATCCTACGCTATCGTGCGGAAAAATTTCAGCGGCTTTACAGTAGCGGACAGGGATGATAACGTCAAATCGATTTTTCTTGACAAGGCTAAAATGATGTATTCGCGCTTACCAAAAAGACTGAAGCCCACAGAAAAGCTGAACTCCGCAAACGAGCTTTATTTTGATAAGCTCGGAAGCTCCTTACGTGTCAGCTGCGCGTCGGAAAACATAGGCAGAAGCCGTACTCTTTCCTTTATTCACTATTCCGAGGTGTCATTCTTCAAATGCTCCCTCGCCTCCTTGCAGAAATCAATACAGGAAACCTTAGTACCCGACGCCATATGCGTTTACGAAACCACGGCAAACGGCTTCGGCGATGCCAAGGACCTGTGGGATAGCGGATACTGTGTAAATCTGTTCTACCCCTGGTGGCTTACAGAGGAATACAGTATAGAAAACATCTCCTGCGAGGGAGATGACATCTGGTTGAAATGCCGACTTGAATATTTAAGGAATAAGGGATTAAGCAGCTCCCAGCTTGCCTGGTACGCAAAAAAGTATAAAGGCTACATAGACAAGTCCGCCATAAGACAGGAGTACCCCTGCTCCGCTGAGGAGGCGTTCGTTGCCTGCGGCGACAGTATATTTGACGTGGAGGCGATCTCCGACCTCTTATCCCGGGAGGAGATACCCTACGTTATGGGATATTTTGACTATAAAAAGGTAAATTCCCCCGTACTTGACGCCCACGGCAAAATTCTTTATTTCAATACGGAAATAACCTCGGTAAATTTTGTAAAAAGCGACACAGGGTACGTAAAAATCGTCAAGGAGCCGTACACAGTAAAGGAAAACGGATATATAAGAGCCAAGCCCTACGTAATAGGAGCGGACACCTCGGGAAACGGCAAGGACTACTTTGCCGCCAAGGTCATCGACAACACAAACGGTCTTTGCGTTGCTACCTTACACAAGCAGATAATGGATGAGGATCTGTTTTCGGAGCAGCTTTACTGTCTTGGCAAATATTATAACGACGCCTTAATAGCGGTGGAAACCAACTATTCGCGACACCCTATGAGGGTTTTACGAAATCTTGCATACCCATCTCTATTCTCTGCTTCAACGGAAGAATATACGGGATTTCTTACCACCTCCGTTACCCGTCCCCTTATAATTGCCAATCTCGTGACTCAAATGAGGGAGAATTTAAGCCTCGAAACAGACAGGGAAACCCTTCTTGAAATGGTGAATTTCATAAGGCATCCCAGCGGTAAGCCCCAGGCGGCGGAGGGAAAGCACGACGACCTCGTTATGGCGTCCGCCATAGCCAGATACGCAGCTCTTACCTATCCAAGCTGCGAAAGGGTGGAGGCGGTTAAGGAAAACGTCCTTAAATCAAGCTTTTCCCTTAATGAAGCGGAAAGCGAAAATACTTTTATGGAGTGGTAAAAATGATTTTTAAAGGTTTAAAAGCACGGCTCATTGATGCCGAGGAAAGACTCGCCTTCATTGAAGGGGAGCTTTACGAAATCAAAAATTCCTTAAAAAAGGAATACAAGTCCGACCCACAGGAGGAAATAAGCTGCGCGGGGCTTATTGACGAGTGGGTCAACGGAAGGGAGGAAAAATGACTCATACGGAATTTGCAAGACTCATATGGGAAAGGTACGAATACGGTCTTGAATACCAGACGGGAATGGGTATACGCAAAAGCATTCCCGAATACGTAAGCTTCTACGAGGGCAAGCAATGGCCCGCCCCCACGAAGAATACGAAGAATCTGCCCCGTCCCGTCATAAACATCGTAAAGATGATCTGCAGACTGAAGAAAAGCGCGATTTTGTCCACCCCTGTGAGGATAATTTACAAATGCGGCGACAAAAGCGTGGACACAGACACCTTCAACGACTTTTCCTCCCACATCTTAAAGGAGATAGACCAGGACGCCATTGATAAAAACGCCATTGACGACGCAACGAAGAAGGGCTCCTATTTCTATCACTATTTCTGGGATGCGGAACGGGTGTCCGCCTACGGAGGCTCTGTCGGCGGCTTAAGCTGCGAGCTTATAGATCCCCTTAACATTTTCTTCGAAAATCCCTGCGAGCTTGATGAGCAGAAGCAGAAATGGATAATCATTTCCACCAGGGAAAGCGTGGAAAATGTACGCAAAAACGCCGATACGGGTATAAATATTTACGACATTTTACCCGACGAGGGGGAAAATCCCGAAAAGAGCGATAAGCGTCAGAGCCTTTGTACGGTGCTTACAATGTATTACAGAGAGGCGGGAGCCGTTTACTGTGTAAAGAGCGTTAAGGGTACGGTCATCAAGGGGCCCTTCTCCATCACCCCGAACCTCAGCCTTGCCTACGAGGCTATGGAGCTTGATACCGCAAGGGAGGGACACTCCCCCGTGGCAAAGCTCTACCCCATCGTTTGCGGCTACTACGAAAAGAAGGACAGATGCATATACGGACTTAGCGAGGTAGAGGGGCTTATCCCTAATCAGAAGGCTATAAATTTCAATATTGCAATGTCCTTGCTTAACGCTCAGGAGGTGGCTTGGGGTAAATATATCGCTCTTCCCGGCGCTCTTAAGGGGCAGACCATAAATAACGCTCCCGGTCAGGTGCTTATTGACTATTCGGGCACGGGTAACGGTATAAAGAAGCTCCAGGAAAACTATATGCAGTCCTTTCCTATGGAGCTTGTAAAAACCATAACCGACCTGACAAGAAGCGTAACGGGTACGTCGGAGTTTATGACGGGTGAAATACAGGGCTCGGGAATGTCGGGCACGGCTATCGCAAGGCTTCAATCCCAGGCTCAGCTTCCTATCGAGGACCTTCGCGCCCTTTATATGAGCGTCAAGAGAAAGCAAGGCAGAGTGCTTGCGCAGTTTTACAAGCTCTACTACCCCTCCTACGTATTTACCGTAGAAAAGGACGGGGAGAGTGTGCGTAAATGCTTCCTTGGCGAAAATTATATCAACACGGATTTCGAGGTTCTTTGCGAAACCGTATCGGGAGTAAACGCCTCTGTCGCCGGGGACATCAGTATGCTTGATACTGTTTTAAAGCACGGACTTATTTCCTTGGAGTCCTATATAAACGCCTATCCCGACGATGCCTTGACGGACAAGAAAAAGCTTCTTGAAAGGATCAAGGACGAAAAGGTAAATAAGGAGGCATCCCTTGAAAAGCAGATTGCGGAGCTTTCAAGCCAGCTTAAGGAGGCGAAGGAAACCGCCGAAAAGCAAAGCGAAGCGGTTAACCGCGTCCTCTCCGTAATCAAGGAAAACAAGGAGCTTAAGGAATTCATATCAAAGGAGTATGCAAATGGCAGAAGAATTTAAGATCGACGAGGAGTTTTCCCTTCTCTTCCCCGACGTTTCCGTGGAGACCCTTAACGCCGACGAGGACTTTAACCTCTTTGCCGAGGGTAAGCTTGGCGCCTCATCTCTTTCCGACGTATACAAAAAATACGGAGAGCTTACGGAAAGAATAAGAAAGCGTGAAAAGGAGGCGGCGGCAGCCTTGCTTGCCAACCGTCTTTCCTCCGTTGGCGCGCTCTCAAACGCAAACCCTCCCGAGGAAGTATTTTTTACAAGGGAGCAGGTCAAGGCAATGAGCAAATCGGAGATTTCCAGAAACTACGATAAAATAAGAAAAAGCCAGGAAAAATGGAAAGCTTAGTAAAATGCAGAATGCAGAATGAACCGTCCCCGACCGCATCCTGTGGATGAAAAAGGGAGGGGTAAGGTGTGGCAGTCGTCGCTGAATTCAACCGAGGCTTGACCGAGGGAAGAACGAAGCGGTAACGACAACAGGCAGAATGCGAAATTAAATGCAGAATGCAGAATTCCCCTAAAGGGACGTTTCTTCGTGTCGCAAAATTAACTCTTCACTTTTCACTTCTTTGGCTCCCGCGTAGCGGGTGGAGGAGTGGCTTAAGTGCAAAATTCAAAATTCAAAATCAAAATTTATATTTAAATAAAAAGGAGAAACTATTATGGCATATGAAAATTTCATTCCCTCCGTATGGAGCGAATCAATCAACAGAGGTCTTGAAAGAGCATGCGTGTTCGTTCAGGACTGTAACAGACAGTACGAGGGCGACGTTTCCGAAATGGGCGATTCCGTTCACATCCTCGGCGTTGGCAAGCCCTCCATCAAAACCCTTGACAGAGCAAACGCAAGCGGCGCAATTGACGCGGCTGAGGAGGTCAGCGACAGCTCCGTTATTCTCAACATCAACCAGATAAGATATTTCAACTACAAGGTTGGCGATATCGACAAGGCACAGGCGGTGGGCGGTCTTATGGACGCTCTCTCCGAGGAAACAAGCGAGGGTATTGCAAACGCTATGGATAAGTTCGTTGCCGACCTTGCAAAGGATGCTCCCAAGCTTTATACCGAGGCGACGGTTGTTACCAAGGAAAACGTCCTCGATATCCTCGACGACGCTATTGAAAAGCTTCAGGAGAACGACGTAAACGTATCAGCAGGCGTTTCCGTTACCATTTCCCCCAAGTTCTATAAGCTCTTTAAGAAGGCTTATATCGGCGCGGACACCGATAACAGCGATTTCCTTAAGAACGGTATCGTAACAAGATACGGCTCCGTTCTTATCCGTATGTCCAACAACGTATCCAAAAACGACGACGGCTCCGAGGCGATTATGATAAGAACCAAGCGCGCCGTAGCCTTTGTAAATCCTCTCACCCACACAGAGGCTTACCGCCCCGAGAATTCCTTTGCGGATGCGGTTAAGGGCTTCGTGCTTTTCGACGGTAAGATCGTACGTCCCGAGGAGATTATCAACATTAACGTTAAGTACGCGTAAGTTGAATATAAACGATACGGTAATGTCAACAGACAGAATTGAATAGAACAATAAGGCGCTTGTCGGACAGGCGCCTTATTTAGAAAGGAGAAAAATGAAATTAGGAGAAATAAAAATCGAAGCGCTCTATATGTGCTTTGCAAATCCCGATCTTACAGCGGATTTGGAAAGCGACGAGGCGATTCTTGATACTCTTTACAATCTTAAATCAGATCCCAATTTTTCCGATTATCTCAACGCGTCGGTGGGAGCTATAAACAGAGCCTTTTCCTGTCTTGAGATAAATGGGCTTTCCCCCGTAAAAATCCTTTCCTTAAAATCGGAGGAGCTTAAATACGAAAACGGCTTTATAAAGCTGGAGCTTAATGCTCTTGCTCCCGACCTTTTAAGGGTAAAGCGTATCTTCAGTAAGGATCAGACGGGTATCTTCCCCATACCCGTGTCCATGGAATCGGAAAACGGCGAGCTTTTTATACCTCCCGTGTACTGCGGGGATATTTATATTGAATACTACAAAAAAATACCCAGGATCTCCCACACAACTGCGGACACCTATGAAATCGGGCTTGACAGTACAGTCTGCTCCCTTATTCCCTACTTTGTAAAGGGAGATATCCTCCGCGTTGACGACCCCGAGGAGGCAAAGGAATCAATGGAGCTTTTTTTCCGACTGGCAAGCAGTATAAGTCGGGAAAAATATCCGCCCTCCGAGGGAGTATATTCCGTATATAAGGGGGTATAGCCTATGAAAAAGCGACACGTCATAAGACTGAACGGAATAAAGGGCGTTGACCTTACCTCCCACCCCGCAGAGGTCTCCAAGACCAGAGCCTCCTATATGCTCAATATGATAAGCGACGGAGGGCTGAACAGAAAAAGGCGGGGCTTTCACCAGATTATGGAGCTTTACGGGGAGGGCGATGCGAAAGCAAAAATAAACGGCATACACAAATTCATCCGTGAAAACGGAGATGAGAGTGTAATTATCCACGCAGGCGGGGGAATTTTTACTAAGGATGGCAAAAAAATCCCTTCTGAGGTTGAAATAACAGACACTCCCTCCCAGCTTTTTACCGTAGGCGGCAGAGCCTATCTTACAGGCTGCGGCGGAATATACGAATATGACGGCGTATCGGTAAGGTCGGTCATACCCTACGTTCCCACAGTACATAAGCGATACGATTACAGATTGGGAGCGGATGAGAGCTATGAGTCGCCGAATATTCTCACAGAAAAGCGGATATGCCTGTATCGCGGAGGCTCCGCCACTGAGGGAGACCGAGGATTTTTCAGGCTTCCCGAGGATATGGACCTTTCCGAGGGGGCGACGCTTTACGTGGAAATATCAAGCTCCAAAAACGATTTGAGAGCGAAGCGAGGAAGCGACTACGCAGGCACGGAGGACTTAAGAGTGCCTAACCCGGTAACCGCCGTCTTCGACCTTACCGACGGGGAGGCAAGGGAAATAAGTCGGAGG
>JAZQLK010000031.1:0-2158 GCA_045542635.1 Eubacteriales bacterium | reverse complement strand
CATTTGAACAGATAATAAAAATAGAATACTATAGAATTAACTCCATAAGAAGTTGGTTTATGTTATATTCATATGTTTTCCCTAAATGTGTATATATAACGTATAAAATAGGTGGAGAAGAGCAAACTAAATTTATTGGATATATGGATCTTAAAGATATTAAACAGATTGCAAATGATAAAAACATAAAATTAATAGTAAATTAATCATAAGAAGATTGTGAACTAAATAAGATGGATGGCGTTTTTAATTTCCAGTTCAAGTCAATAAAATAATAAATAACCATTGGCGGGAGCAGAGAAATTTGCTCCTGTTTTCTGTTGTTTAAATAAAGTCAAATAAAAAAGATAGTTGCTGAAATAAGCAACTATCTTTTTTTATTAAGTTATTTTCTCAATTTCTTTCCGGATCCGTTCTTAGGAATTTCATCTACTATCTTCATTCCGACAGATTCAAGAGGAATAATATTCGACACTTGCTTATCGGTAAGTAGCTATTGAAATGAACATTATAGTATGATATAATGGTAAAAATACAAACGAAGGATATAATTATGACAAAGTTTATTTTAGTGCGACACGGTCAGAGCAAGGCAAACGAGTGCGGATATTTGGTTGGCAACACAGAAGCACCTCTTTCCCAATTGGGAGAAAAGCAGGCAAGGGCTGTGAGCGAATATATTTTAAAAGCATACAAGGTAGACGTGATTTATTCAAGCCCATTGTTGCGCGCCTGCAATACTGTAAGGGGTGTGGCAGATGCGTTGAATTTGCCAATCAACACCGATAATAAATTGATAGAATTTAATTTCGGTAAGTGGGAAGGCTTAACACACGAGGAAATAAGGAATAGCTTTGATGACGGCTATAGCAAGTGGGCAAAAGATCCCGGGGTATTTATTCCCGACGGAGGAGAATCCATGGCTCATCTGCAGGCAAGAGTAGTGGAAAAGCTAAAGGAAATAGGTAAAAGGGAAGAAGGAAAAACCGTTTTAATAGGCTCCCATTCATCTGTGATCCGCGCGCTTCAATGCTACGTTCAAGGCTTACCCTTAACGAAAATGAAAAATACTCCTTGGGTAGTTAACGGTTCCATAGCGGAAATCAACTTTGACGGAGAAGATTTCTATATCATAAAATACGGCTTTGACGGTCATTTGACGAATATATAAAAAGCATATTGTTGCGAATGTATACATTACGGCGGACAGGCTACGGTTCTGTGTCTGGAAATTAAGGTGATAAAATCGCAACCGAAAAGGCGAGGGCAGAGTAAGATCTGCCCTCGTTATTTTGTCTTTTCTTTTTTGTTTTTGTACTTAAGTGAAAATTTATACCTTTATACTGAAAACAGTAAATTTTATAAAAATTTGTCAAAAACTCTTGAATAATGTTAACTTGATTTATTCGCCTGTTTTTTATGTAAATTATTCGCAAAGAATTTTGCAAACCTTTTTGAGATTTTCACGGATCTTTAAGCGCTGGGGACATTTCTTTTCGCAAAGACCGCATTCCTTACAGCTATCGAAGGTCTTGCCGCCGTCGCTTACGTACTTTGCCATCATCTTTTTTGCAGGCTCCTTCAAGCCGTATACGTTGTAAAGAGTCCACGCCTCGAAAATTTTGGGAATGTTGATATCACAAGGGCAGGGCTGACAGTACTTACAGCCGGTACAGTAAAGCTCGGAGAACTTTTTAACCTCCTCCATAGCAACGCCAAGCTGCTTCCACTCATCAGGTGAGAAGGATGCGTTATCAGACGCTATGGCAATATTTTTCTTAACCATATCAAGATTTTCCATACCGGACAGCGCGCAGTTAAGGCTGGGATTGCCAAGACAGAACTTGAAGGCAAGCTCATAGGTTGCGATAGAGGGCTTACCCGTAAGCTTTGAATAAAGGTCGGTGGGAGCCGCCAAGCGTCCGCCCGCAACAGGTCCCATAGCCACCGTGCCAAGTCCCTTTTCGTTTACGTATTTTATCATTTCCTCATTGGAGCGGTCAAGGAGATTGTACTGGCAGAGCATAGATTCCATATTTACGCCGTATCTCTCCGCAGTATCTACAATATGCTTGATAGCGGAGGGATCGTCGTGGAAGGAGAAGGAAATATGACGAATCAAGCCCTCCTCCTTAGCCTTAGCCGCCGCATCAAGCAA
>JAZQLK010000030.1:0-12435 GCA_045542635.1 Eubacteriales bacterium | reverse complement strand
GCCGTAAATTGCGGAAGCATAAATTCCGAAAGCGTTGAAATCCAAACCGATAAATCAATGAATATAGGAAAAATCAGCGGAAGCAAGATTACCGTTAAAAGAAAACGCATTTCAATCGTTTTAAAAAGAAGATTAACTGCATCTTCAATCGAGGGGGATGAAATATTCCTTGAATATGTTACCTGTCCTTATGTAAGGGGACGCTCCGTAATTATAGGTAAGGGATGTAAAATCGGACTCGTTCAGTATAGCGAAGAATTCTCAGCGTCGCCGAAATCGAAAATTGAAAACACGGAAAAACGCTGAAAACCCCTACCCAGTGTCGCAAAATCGCATAAAAGCCCTTAATTTTACACTAAAAAAGCTTCAACCGAGTCGGTTGAAGCTTTTTGTTTTAATTATTCGGAAACTACATTAACGCGGATAATTACCTCGTCATTGCCGAGAACGAATTTAAGCTTATAGGTTCCCGAAAGCGCATTTTCGGATATCAGCGCCATAAAGGCTCCGTCGGCTATGGGAGAGCTTCCGTCTGCGTTGCGAATAGCGCCGTAATCATCCACAAAGTAGCCCGTGGACTCATCAAAGAGCAGATCGCAGCCCTCAAGCACCTCATAGCCCGAGTCATCATATCTCATAATATAGACAGACGGCAGCTCGTTAAGAGCCTCGTCATAGGTGATTCCGTTAATTACAAGACGCTCGCCCATCAAAGCGGTTCGCTCGGAGGGGTCCTCAATACGAATTGCGGAGTCGCTCTCGCCTCCCGAATCTGCGGGGAGCATAGTTACAAGCTGATTTGAGATCGAGAGGAAATCGGCGTTGCCGGGGCATATGTACTCGTCATCCGAGTATACCGATTCTACCATAGGAGCCATCATAAAGGAAAGCTCCATAGCCTCAAACCGAGTGCTTGCAAGATTGCTGAAATTCATATTTATCTTGATAACGGTTTCCTTATCGAAGTCCGCAACGGACATACCGAGATATATCTTTGAAATATTAGCGTCAAAGATAATGGCGTTATTATTACCGTAGCTGAAGCTTGCGCCTGCCGGGATAGGCGTTTCGGACAGAATAAGTACATAAACCTGATCGTTGGGGCTGTAACCCTTATCCGTAAGCTTGGGAACGGTTACTGAAAGCTGACCGCCGTTTACAGGATCCGCCGTAGTGCTTTCCTCTTCCTTTTCCTCGGGAACGGGTATAGGAATGATATCGGTGTAAAGGCTGGCGTTATCATTCTCTCCGCCTGTGTATATGCTTATCTGCTCATTCTCGGCGTTGTTGTTATAAACTCCTTTATAGCAGACCTGAAGAATGATATCTGTCGCCCGTCCCCCGAAGGCTACGGAGCTGTCGCCGCTTAAGGTAAAGAGCTTGGAGCTAAGCTCCGTAGCAACGCCGTCGGTTACCGTATAGGTATAGAATACGGGATATTCGCCGGATTTATCTATAAGGGTAAGCATTGTGCCGTTGGGTAAGCCCGTTCTGAAGCGGAAGAATATATCTCCCCCGCATTCACCCTCGCATTTAAAGCGTACGGAAAGAGTTTTTGAGCCCTGCACAGTAATTGAGTCCTCGCCCTCAAAGGAGGAGAAGTCTCTTGATGCGCTGCCGTAAACATCCCAGCCGTGAGCCTGCCAGATGCCGTAAAGGGAGAACTGCGTTGCCTTTGGTGAGTAATTGGGGAAATTCTTTATAAAGTCGGAGCTTAATTCTGTGATAAGGTTATTGTTAAGATCCTTTTCATAGCTCAAGCCGATAAGATCGTAGCCCGTCTTTGAGGGGAGAGCCGTCGCAAGCTGTCCCATAACCTCGGCTTCGTTCATTTCCACATTGTAGCTTATATGAGGCTGACTGTCGGGAATTTCAATGTAGCAGTTGATGCTCATATCATCGGAAAATTCGTGAGGAGCGCTTACAAGACCTACTGCAAATTCACTGACGCCCTCTTCAGCATACATAGTAAAGATCAAGGTGTCCAAAACGGAGATATCGCTTAAGGTAAGAGCGATTTCATTTGTACCGAGAAGAGATATGTAGGCTTCGGAGCTTGCATAATCGCTGCCGTTGAGAGAGAACATTATGGGAACATTTTTGTCGAAGGAAAGCTTTACGATATAGTCGCCGGGAGCATTGGGAACAAGAGCCAGCACCAGCGGCGATGACGCTGAATATTCGCTTGTTACCTTATAGACGGTTTCCTTTGTTGTAACCTTATATATTTCCAGATCGGTGGGAATATCTTCTTGCCACAGAGTATAGATGTCTATTATTCTGTCACCGTCTGTGTCAAGCGCGCTGATATCTCCGCTGAGCGGAATGGGAGTAGAGAACTCCGCATCGGCAAAGCAGCCCATAAAAATAGCCTTTGTGCCGTTGCCCATATCTATCTCGGAGGGTATATCACCGAGATCAAGATAAGGATCTGTATAGTCGAGTGTTTCCGACAGTACAAGCATATGAGGATCGTCACCGCTTCCGAAGGGAGCGTAGAAGTTTACCGTATATTCCACATTCTCGGAGATTCCCGCATCGATGAATATTTTGTATTCAATGGGGGTGAATTTCGCAACGAAGCAGAAATGTATGGAAGTCATCTGAGTCAGAAGGGAGTTATCTACGGGAATAATGTTTCCTTCTCCGTCTGTCATTTTCTCATACTCTCCGGTTCCGGTAATGTCTAAATATGCAACCCAACAGGAGAATTCATATCCAAGCTCGGGGGTGGGCTCATAGGGAGGCACGACCGCAGCCTTATCTATCGCCTCAATTACATAGTAAGGAGTATTGTCCTCTGTAAGATCCTCTTCCGTAAGATAGAATTTCCATACGAATTTAGCGGTGAGGACATAGTAGCCTATGAAGGAAGAGTTTGCGGATTCGTGAAGCGTCGGATCTCCGAAAATAACAACATATGCGTTTACGGCGTGCGCCTTGTCGGAGCCCTTGACATAAAGGTTGTTACCTGAGATAAATACGGTGTTTTCCGTTTCTGCGTATATACCGTAAAGAGTACCTGCGAAGGCGCCGTCATTTATCTTTGTATCGGTGGATTCGCCCGCTCCTCCCACAGTGCCGCCGTCGGCGTAAAGACCGTAGCCGGCTCCGCTTTCGGAATTGGCAATTACATTGATCGCGGTAACGCTGGAGCCGCTTACGGCGGGATCCTTTATCGCTCCGTTAACCGTGTTGTAAATACCGTAGCACTTGTAATTTGAGGAAACGGTGATCTTGGTATAGTTGAGCGTCGGTATTGAGCCGGCGTTTCTTACAAAGCAGGCGTAGCCGTTTTCTGCCGTTTCGCCATTTACGGTTATATTACCTATTTTGTTCTTGTTTGTACCGCCGATCTTGAGAGTACCGCCCTCGGTAACATCGACTGCTATGGCGGTATCCTCGCCCTTCACCGTGAAGCTGAGAGAGCAGGATTCGTTGACGGTAAGAGTACCGCCGTTTTCTATGCGTATACAAACGGCGCTTTTACCGATAGCGGTCAATGCAAGATTGGTTATGCTCGTATTAAGACCATCGGGGATAACAAGGCAGGCAGCATTTCCGTAATCAGCCTTGGAGATCAGGGTATATCCGTTTGATATACTCAGATAATCAAAGGAGTTTATAAGAAGAGCATTCTTATTCACTCCCGTTGTTTCCGCAGAAACAACGCAAGTATTCGATGACGAATTGCTTGAGCTGTTTAAATAGATGTTATTGCAATTGTAAAGTCCGTATACATCGCCTGCGCCGTATGCGTAGATACCTGAGCCGCTTGATATATACTCCGCAGAGAATCTGCTTACAGTATGAGCGGCGGCTGAAACGGACGCGCTGTTAGTTGCGGTTGCGGTAATTCTTCCCCCATAGTTGAGAGTAAAGGATGAAAGATTATAAACGCCGTAGGCAATATCCTCTCCCGTAGCGGATATGGCGATACCCCAAGATCTTACGGTTCCGAGATTTCCTTCTGCGTCGCTTACGCCGTATACTCCGTATGCGTATTTACCGCTTACGCTGATGACGCTTTCGTCATAATTCTTATTTGAGCGAATCGAGCCGTTGCCGTTTATACGGACTCCTATCGCATCTCCGTTTTCGGATTCTGCAATTATTCTAACGGCGGATGAGCTGTCGGCTGCATAGCTTGTTCCCCAATCGATCTCGTTTTCATAAAGATCGATGGCGCATACATCTCCCTCGTATGACGCCTTGTAGGTTCCGCTCATCAGATAGAGCTTTACAGGGTCGCTTCCCTCGGGACTGATGACCTTAAGCGCCGGCGAGCCGTTTGTGGTTTCAAATGTAATTCCGTCGGCATACAGGCGTATGCTATACTCATTTGTCAGCGCCGTATCAAAGAAAATGAGAGGATCCTCATCAAGATTAAGCACCGAGGAATTGTTTCTTCTGAAATACAGATAAATATCGTAGTATTCAGAAAGCTCGCCGCTTTTAATGAAATCAAGAGTGTCGGATACGGTAGTAAAGTATTTTACCGTTTTTTCATTGTTGTGAGTAAGCTTTACAATGGTCTCCTGTCCCGTGTAGGCTGCGTAAAATTCCGCATCCCGTGTCGCTGCGGGAAGGGTTGAGCCGAATTCATAATGCTGTCCGTCAACGGTGTAATACCAATCGTTGAAGGTGTATAAATAGAAGCCGTCGGCTTTACGGTCGGGAGCTTCGCCGCTGTATACGATCTCGTGACCGTGCTTTACGCTGAGAGAAAGATCTCCTTCTGCGTTTACAGCCCATACATTATCAAAGATAATACCCGAGGGCTCGGATTCTTCAACGCCCTCATAGCTGTAATATGTCATATGGCTGCCGCCCGCATCCTTGAATACTACGGTGTAGGAGTTGATCTCATAATAGATGTCAACCTTGTAGCCCGCGGCAGGCATAATTATTTTAAGAGATGTAACATCGCTCTGAGTATTGAGAGCGTAATCCTTGTAGGAGGTATAGCCTACAAGCTGATAGAGATCCATTGTTACCTCCTCACCCGCTATATGCCAGCCGGTGTAGGGTTGGAGATTTTCAACTCCGTCGGGCGTATACACATCGTCGGTGAGAAAATGGAGCTGTACCGTCAGCTTATATTTCGTAGGCTCCCACTTGGCGTAAAGGGTGATCTCAGCCCCATCGTCATAAAGAGCGGAGATGATTTCCGTTTCGCTCAAGGGAGCAATATCAAGCTCGGGATCCATATCCGCAGGGTCGAGATACCAGCCTGCGAAGGTGTAATCGGTGTGATAAGCCACGGGAAGACCGTCATAGCTCTTTGACGCTGCATTGTAGCTGTACATATTCATGTACTCAACAAGCTTTTCACTGTAAGGAGCGGCGGATGCGCTGGACATTGTGGGCGCGCCGTTTGCAGTGTGATAATAGGGGTATCCGTCATCGTACCTGTACTCAAAATTGACAGTATAGCTGAAGGGAACGCACTCAACGGTGACATAAGCGCCGTTTACGCCGTCTATTGTAACGGTTACGGAGCTGTTATTGGGATCCTTCGGCTTATAACCCTGTATCGAGTCAGGGAAATCATAGGTATAAGAGTCGGTGGGCAGATTCTTTTCGTCATATCGGAAAAGCTCGGTGCCGTCGGGCTTGATATAAACGATAAGCACATCGTTTGTGGAGCGTGTGTATGTTACCTCCACATTGACGGGGAAATTAAGGTCTGAAAGCCCCATAGTACCGTTTACAACAGCTATATCGGGAATATAGCCGTGAAGCTCGGGAGAGGGAATGGAGTAGCTATCGCCGTAGGCAACCTCAACTGTTGTCTTGGGGAAGGCTTCCTCTCCTCCGTCGTAGTAATAGCTTACATTTACAAGCTGAGTTTTCTTAACGAGAGTACCGTATACCCAAAGATCGTTTGAGGGCATTTTGGAGGGCCATTTGCCGTTTGAGGTCTCCACTGTCCATAAATATTTGTAGCCTGCGGGAATACTAGCCTCCGCAGTCTGTTTTATCTCGTCAAGCTTCCACTGTGTAACGGCATCGCCCGCAAGGATGGGATCGCCGTTTTCGTGAGCCGACTGAACAACATAGTCGGTTACGATCTCACCGCCGTTGTAAATCTCATATCTGTAATGAATGGAGTAGGATTGCTTGATACCCGAGGCAATAACAGTTATAGGAGCGGTGACCGCATCCATATGCACTGTTACGGTTGCTGTGGTATTGGATGTTTTCTCATATACAAAATTGGTAAATTCCGTTCCTGTTTTTGTATACTTAAGGGTTATGTTTTCAAGGGGAGAGCCGTCATCATCGGGTAAAACATATCCGTTTTCGACCTTCAGCTCGATAACGAAGCTTTCGTTTGTAAGAGCGTATTCGGGACCGCTTAAGGTTATATCCGTACCGCTGTATGTAATAGCGTTTCTTACATAGACCGTTGCGGTTGGCGCATACTTAACGCTGCTCAATGAGGGAACGATAGTTCCGTATGACGCTTTTGCCGTTTTGGGCTCCAGAGTGAGCGTAAATGGTGTAACGGTGGTCGTTTTTGTGTAATTCGAGGATGAATTCGGCGTCAAGGAGATTTTAGCGTAATCCCATTCCCAGCCCGTCGCAGTCGGCGGTTCATAGGTATAAAGGGAGCTCATAGTTACCCGTGCGCCGTGATCGACAGTCAGATCGTTTACCGTAACAAACTCCGATATATCAATGGAGAAGCTTACATTTGCATAGTCGGCGGAGCCTACGATGGGTACATTTATAAACTCATCGTCGGGGTAGCCGTTTTCGGGGCTTGCAAGCTGATATACAACAACGCCCTTTTCCTCCTGGCTGTCCTTGTCAAGAGGACTTTCGTCGCTTAATTTACCGAGAACGGGAACATCGTTGCCACCCACAAAGCCCTCTTTGGGAGTCAGCTCTACCGAGAAGGTGTTATTGGCTGTGTAGCTGATGTTCATTGATGAGCCGTTATCCACCGTGTTCACATCGGGGATGTAGTAGCAATCATAAATGTAAATATGGGATTCGCCGTCAAGGGTCTTTTCTATTCTGAAGGTGAACTCCGCAAGCTTACCGACATCTGTGTTGTAGTAGGTCTTGGTAACGGAGCCGTCGCCGTTGTCCGTAACGGTAACACTTGTATAAGGGATACTTGATTCCAGATTTATACCGTTATCCTTGATGTCAAAATATTTAGAAATTGCAATTTCCGATTCCTGACCGACAAGACAGTCTGTCATAGCCAGCATCTCATCGTTTTCAAGAAGGGTAAATCTTATATATCCCGAGCCGTCGGCAGAGGGGTTTACTGTAGAGAGGGACTGTGCGTATTTCTTTGCGAATACCGAAAGAGCCTTGCCGCCTCCCGCAAAGTCATAGCCGGTTGCCATTAGATTGAAGCGGTAGTTATCGCCTGCATTACCGCCTTCTCCCGCAGATTCCGTTGAGGGAGTTATACCGGGGTTACCGTTGTAGGAGCCGTTATTTGAGGTTCGGATAGCTGTATTCTGAGCCGGGGTTTTACCCTGGTAGGTGGAGAAGGAAACAAAAAGGATCTGTGTGATTTCCAATGCGCTTCCGCCTGCGCCGCCACCGCCGCCGGCTATGATAAGATCTTGACCGCCGATGGATAATGTTGAAGGAGAGCCTCCGGAAGCGCCTTTAGATTTACTCCATGAGGATGAAATATAGCTGCTTGCCCTGAAGGCTACATCGGTTGTATTTGAGCCCACTGCGCCTAATGTAAAGTTCGCAATAGTGCCGGCTTCGAGGTAAATGTAGCCGCCTACATATCCGCCGAGACCGCCTATACCGCCGCCGGCTGTTCTGGATTGGTCGCCGCCTGCGCCTGTTCCCGTTACGGAGCCGCTGTTACCGCCGTTTGCGCCCCATACCTGAATATAATACCAGCCGTCCTGGGGAGCGCTCCAGGCATTGCCGGAGACCTCATTTGAGCCGTCAACGGTTATTGACTGGCTGCTCTGATTTATATTAACGGAATACTTGTATACGCCGTCATTGTAGCTTAAGCCCTTGGATACCCTTACGGAAAGACCGTTGAGAGTGGATTCATTGGGGGCTGAGAAGGAAAGCGTCGCTGTATTCTGTATCTTGTAGCTTGATGAATTTGCAGGACCTACCTTAACGGTATTCTTTGCGGATTCCTTCATGTTTACAGTTACGGACACCGTAAGAGTGACCGACGGAACGGTTTTGTTTACGAATGCAGTCTTGCCGTTGGCACCGTTCGCTCCGGATACGGAGTAGGAGCTTATGGAGCTTATAAAGCTGTAATTAAAAGCATCCTGAGTGCTTAAGGTCGCGCTTTTGAGCTGCGTTCCTATCTCGGTAAGCTCATCCTTGTAAAAGTCTGTAATGGGGAATTCCTTGTTTTCAACGCTTGTGGAGAAGGAATAAGTGGTAAGCTTGAATTCTACCTTTACATGAGCATAATCAAGCCCCATATCCTTATCAGCGTTAAGTACAACGGTTTTTGTATCGCTTTTTGTGTGAGGGTTGTCAAAGCTTGCGAGGATGGAGGAATACTTATCCTCCGAGTCGCTGAGTATAAGAGGAATATTATTTCCTCCCACAAAGCCCTCCTTGGGTCTTAAAATAATTGTAACGAATGCGGTTTCGCCCGTTCCCGCCGCGCTGGAGGGATATGCGGAAAGACCGCTTACGGAAAAGCTTGTGGAGCCGTCTGCGTTTGTTGTGTAGGTAAATACGCCGCCGTTAGAGCATACGCAGTTGCTCTTTACTATTTCAAAGTAGGGAGAGATCGTTCCCTTGACAGTTACATTGTTAAGCTTGGAAAGATCGAGATCGTCATCATTGCCGATATATGTTATCTGGCAAGCTCCTCCGACATCCTCTCCGTCAACGGGCTTGTTGGCGAAGCCCTCTATGTAGCCGTTTTCCTCATCGGTAAAGCTTGTGAACTGTACGGGCTTACCGTTTACCGTTGCCGCAATAAAGGATGAGCCGCCACCGCCGCCGCCGATATCGGATGCGGAAAGAATACTGCCCATAATACCGCCTGAGCCACCCGCAAAGCCTGCGCCGCCTCCGCCTCCGCGGAGATTTCCGGTTCCGCCCTCGCCGGCGGGAAGATTGGTATTGTATGTTCCTGCCCAGTCGTTTGCCTGGCTCGTGGTCGATGAAAGTCCCCAAATGGTGCTTACATCTGCTCCGGGGAGGTTGGTGCCGCCCTTGCCGACATAGGCAGTGGACTCGCCGCTTGATTTACCGTTTTGACCGTTAAAAATATAGCCGGGTACATTGTATACATGAAGTTCCTTGCCGTCGACAACGGGATTTAAAAGAGCCATGGAATAGCCGTTTGTTACATTACCTCCGGCTCCGCCGCTGGGAGGCGCGGGATTGCCGCCGTTGAAAAGGAGGGAGCCGCAGCCTGCGCCGCCACCGCCGCCTCCGGCAGAGATCATTATGTACCTTGAGGTTCTTATATTGTCGGGAAGGTTTACGCTTTCATCGGTCACATATTCCTTCTTGAATTCTCCTTCCTCAAGAAGATAGAAAACGGAGTATCCGCCACCGCCGCCTACCATAAGGGAGCCTTGGCTTCCGTGCTCGCCGCCTCCGTTTGCTCCTCCGCCTCCGTCGTCGGGAGCAACGCTCTGAGCGCCGTGTGTACCGATACTGTAAACGAGAGTCTGTCCCGCTTTAAGATATACCTTTGCGTAGGTGTAGCCGTAAGCGCCTCCTGCGCCACCGGATGTGGCGACGGGAATGATAAGGGCAAGAACGAAGGAGTCCTCGCCGCGCGCTCCCTTACCGCCCCAAAGCTCAAGCATATACCAGCCGTCCTGCTTAACGGTAAAGTAGCCGTTTTTTGCAGAGGTACGCACCTGGGCGCTGGACTTGTCAACCAATGTTGAGGATACATCTATATTTGTGCTGTACAGATTATTGCCGAGATACTGTGTTTTTCTTGACAGCTTATAGTCGATTCCGTTCTCATTAAACACCTTAACGCTTTCCGTTGAGGCGATTCCCGATTCTGTAACGGGAGATGCAGCTGAAAGCTCTATAAGACTGAACGCCGAAAAGAGCGGTATCAAAAGAGCCATACACAATATGACGGAAATTACTTTTTTTAGCTTGAATTTCATAAAGTATAGCTCCTTTCGTTAGTTTTCCGCCTCGACGGTTACAAGGCTTTTGATTTCATTTATATCCGCTTCTATTCTTGCAAAGTTTTCGGGGCTTGTTACAAAGAAGCAAAAGGTGTAGTCCATATAAGGCGTCAACTGACCTTCCTCAACGGAAAGAGTCTTATCGCTCGCCTTTGCGTATGTGAAGATGAAATTGGGGTCTGAATTGTCGGGAGCGATGCCGTCAGCCCAGGTGAATTTTACTCCCGTGTAGTAGTTAAGACGGACACTCAAAAAGATAACGCCGTCTGCGTAGGAGTATTCGGAGACTATCTCAGGCGTTCCGAGATTGAAGATAGCAAAAAGAGTGGTATCATCGCTTGTCGCCACGATTTTCATACTGGAATATACCTTGTCGTCGTATGTAATGGGGCTGATATATTTCTGGGATGAGCGGTGGGCTCCGCCCGGTATGGTATCGGACTCGGAGCTTGCAAGGGTCTCGTAGGTGCCGTCGCCGTCTGTATCTATGTAATAGCTTAATGTGTAACTCAGATCATCGGAGGAAAACTCTCCGTCTAAGCTTCCGTATCCGTTTGAAATGGTAAAATAAGTGGTTACGCCCTTGATGGAATATGTAGAGCCTCCCTCTGTAAGAAAGCTGCTGGTCATAAAGGCATCCCCTGTGGGAACATAATCGGCGGGCCTTATTATCAAGCCGAATTCATGGTGCCAGCTTATGCTGTATTTTGCAAGCACAAACGCCGTAGCCGCGGAAAGTATTATCAGAACAGCCGCTAAAATGCAGATGAGCCTTTTAGCTTTTGATTTGAGGATCTTTTTCATATATTCTCCTTAGATTATTCTCCTTAAATGCTTTGATCAGCGGTTACTGTAAGGCTCGCTGAAGGAATGGATACCTCTGATGTAATGAGGCTTGTATTTGAAATAAGTACAGTGAAGGTAAGCTCCACCTCGGTTGCGGGGTCGGAGGGCGCTCCGTCAAAGGGAGGGATAACTCCGATAACGCCGAAATCAAATTTCGATGTCGCTCCGTCGCATACGAAGGATTTTACGGTTACGCCGTCGGTTATCTGTACGGTGCAGTAGGAGGGCAAGGGAGAGCCAAGCTCAAGACTCACTGAATACGCAACGCTTACCTCGGATTTGCTTGTTACCGTAAAGGGAAGGGAAGCGGAGGCAACATTCGTATTGCCCCCAAGCTCAAGAACCGGATTGCCGCCGATATCGGTTTTCAAGCCTACGGAATCGACCTCGGAGGTTACAAGAAATATGGAAACAGAGGCGTTCTCGCTGGAATCCTTTTCCGTAGAAAATTTTGCAAGAACAGCGCCTACCACGCCGGAGGTTACCAGCGCCAATAAGGACAAAATTATGGAAATACGCGTAATCAAGATAGAAAAGCTCTGTTTCTTCATACCGTATCCTCCCTTCGTAAAGCTTGATTTTACCGTGTAAAAACCGTATTTTTAGGTCAAAATAACTAAAAATTATTTTTAATTATAACATTTATTATATAAAGTGTCAATATTTTGCGCATAATTTATAGGTAATTTATAGGTAAACGGGATATTCGGAGCCCCATATGTGCATCGGGGGAAGAGGAAAATAAAATTCGACGGATAAATCCATTTTATTTGAAAATGTCAAGTGGAATCTTAAAAAAATATTAAATTTTTTGTATCTGCATATATTTGTTTTGAATTTCAGATTGTTATCTTTTATATACAGGAGTATAGCCTCGGGGCTATACAATCAAACGACCGAATCCAAAGCAGGATCCGGTCGTTTTTGTTATTCTGCCGCCTTGAAGTTGTAGATGGGCTTGATGCGACAGAGAATTGTAGCGGTAGGCTCAATGTTTTCTATAATTTCATCCATACTCTTATACGCCATAGGCGACTCGTCAAGGGTGTCGGGAACTACGCAGGTGGAGTAGATGCCCGCCATTTCTCTTTCGTATTCAGCCATAGTAAGGCGCTCAAAGGCGGCGGAACGGGACATAAGACGGCCCGCGCCGTGGGGGGCAGAGCAGTTCCAATCCTCGTTACCCTTACCAATGCAGATAAGGGAGCCGTCACGCATGTTTATGGGAATAAGGAGCTTTTCACCCGCCTTTGCGGATACGGCGCCCTTACGGAGAATCATCTCGTTTACGTCTACGTAGTTGTGAATGGTCTGGAAGGTTTCCATTGCCGTCCATCCGCAACGCTCAAGAATAATTTCCGCCATCCTTGCGCGATTCCTTTCCGCAAACCTTTGGCAGATATCCACGTCGTGAATATAGTCCTCCATAAAGGAGCCGTAAAGGAAGCAAAGG
>JAZQLK010000029.1:0-3808 GCA_045542635.1 Eubacteriales bacterium | reverse complement strand
ACGAACGCCCTTTGCCTTAGTACCGTACATAGTACCAACCATGGAACGCTCGCCCTTACCAAGGTCTTCCATACCTGCGCCGATTACGAGACCGCCCTCAGAGAATGCGGACTGTGTTCTGCCGTATACGATCTGGAGGAAAAGCTCACGCATAGCTGTGTTGATAGCGTCGCAAACAAGGTCAGTGTTAAGAGCCTCAAGAAGAGTCTTGCCGGGAAGGATTTCAGCAGCCATAGCCGCAGAGTGAGTCATACCGGAGCAACCGATAGTCTCAACGAGAGCCTCCTCGATGATACCGTCCTTAACGTTGAGTGAAAGCTTGCAAGCGCCCTGCTGGGGTGCGCACCAACCCACACCGTGTGTGTAGCCGGAAATGTCTGTGATCTGCTTTGCCATTACCCATTTGCCTTCTTCGGGAATGGGAGCGGGACCGTGGTGGGGACCCTTGCAAACGGAGCACATCTGTTCTACTTCGTGTGAATAAATCATATGAGTATCTCCTTGAAATAAAATTTTTTCGATAATATTATAAACTATTTTCATTTTAAAATCAATATCTTTTTCGAAAATTGTTTAATACTGTCTGTTTGTACAACTAATATGCGGGGATGAAAATTTTTATTTGTAAATTATGTTTACTTTTTATGGAAAATATGCTATAATCAATAGGAAGTGAATTTTTTTGGAGGGGCTTATGCGAGTTGATAAATTCCTGTCGGAAATGGGTAAAGCCACCCGTACCGAAAGCGCCAAGCTTGCAAGAGCGGGTAAAATCACCGTAAACGGCGTAGCTATCAAGAAATCCGATGTGCATATCAACCCCGACACAGACGAGGTCAGGCTTTTCGGAAGCGTGGTTTCCTATAAAAAATTCACCTATATAATGCTTAATAAGCCCGAGGGCTATGTCAGCGCCACGGAGGACGGTAAGGATAAAACCGTGCTTGACCTTCTTAACGATGAGGAAAGACGGAAGAACCTTTTTCCCTGCGGACGCCTTGACAAAAATACAGTCGGGCTTATAATACTGACAAACGACGGAGATAGCGCTCATAGGCTTCTGTCTCCCAAGCATCACGTGCCAAAAACATACGCCTTCAAATCAAAATTTCCTATCGCGAGTGAGGATGTAAAAAAACTTGAAGCGGGCGTTGATATCGGCGGCTACGTGACCAAGCCCTGTAAGGTCAAGCTTGATTGCGACTCTATGGGCGGAGAAATAACTATTATCGAGGGTAAATACCACCAGATAAAGCTTATGCTTGAGGCGGTAGGCAACAAGATAACCTATCTTGAAAGACTTACCTTCGGAAATATAAATTTAGATAATAATTTGAAGAGAGGAGAATGGCGACATCTTACACCTGAGGAAGAATCGCTGCTTTTGGAAAAATGAAAAAATATCTTTTACCCGAAAATGTAAACTGGTACAGAGCTAATATGCACTGTCACACCACCTGCTCCGACGGTACACTTACTCCCGAAGAGGTTAAGGAAGCGTATAAGGCGCAGGGCTACTCAATCGTCGCTTATACAGACCACGAAATCCTTCTTGACCACTCCGACTTAAATGATGATGGCTTTCTTGCTCTTACAAGCTCCGAGTATTCGGTTAACGAGGCTGTTCCTTCCTTTTCTCCCATTGAGGCGAATACCTCCGATTGGATGAGAAAGAAAGTTTATCATATGAACATATTTTCATCTGACCCTCACAGCACGTTTCAGCCTGCTACGAGCGAGGAGCAGTATGGATGGCTAAAGGAAAAATTCCCGGATACCTTCAAGTGTGACGGACACATAAGAGAGTATTCCGTTGCGGGCGCAAACGAAATCATCAGAAGATGCAACGAGGCAGGCTTCCTTGTTCAGCTTAATCACCCCAACTGGTCACTTAACGAAAAAGAGGATTACGTAAATCTTGAAGGGCTTTGGTCACTTGAAATCCTTAACTATGCAACCGAATGTATATCCGGCGCAGAATACTGTCCCTACATATACGACGAAATGGCAAGAAACGGTATGCATAATCTTTTCTGCACTATGGGCGACGATAATCATAACAGAGGCAGATCTCTCGGCCACTCCTTCGGTGGATCTACCATGATTGGCGCTAAGGAGCTTAAGTACGAACAGGTATTCAACGCCCTTAAAAACGGTGAGTTCTACTGTACAAGCGGACGTGAAAATCCTCCCATCATCAAATCTCTCTACGTTGAAGACAATATGGTAAAGATTGATTTTTCACCTGCCGTTAAGGTGTTCTTGACGGGCTATTGCAGATCCTTCCGCTTCATCGACCACGAGGGTGAGGAATTTACCCACGCCGAGTTCAAGCTTTGGGAAAGCGACGAAATGTTCCGTATTACTGTACGCGATAAGTACGGCAATAATGCGCATACGCATTTCTATAAGGTCTCCGATTATTTAGAGAAATAAGCAATAAGCGGCGAAATACTGCGTTGTTCCTCAATACCGACTTCGACTATCACAGAGATAGCCATCAGCCGCCATTTGCGGTACGCCTTGTCTTTCTTGCTTCTTGCTTATTTACGGTGAGGTAAGGCGAGAAAGCGTCGAAATCCCCCCAATAGCCTCCATCTCCGAGGGAGGGGGACCATCGCAAGATGGTGGAAGGAGTTTCCCGTAGGTGAGTGAAGCTCTTTATACTTAGTTTAATGAAAAGGAGAATAAATGATGAAAAAATACCTTTTACCCGAGAACGTAAATTGGTACAGAGCCAATATGCACTGTCACACTACCCACTCCGACGGACAGATGACGCCCGAGGAGGTTAAGGAACTTTATATGTCCAAGGGATACTCGATTATCGCGTATTCCGACCATGAGATATTGCTTGACCATTCCGACCTTAACGACGATAATTTTCTTGCTATTACAAGCTGTGAATATTCCGTAAACGAGGCAGAGCCCTCTTTTCCCCAAATTTTCGGCGCGGATACGGGCAGATGGCCGAGAGTGAAGTGCTACCATTTCAATATTTTCTCAAAGGATCCCCACAATACCTTCCAACCCGCCACAAGCGCAGAACAGCATTGGATCCTTAAGGACAGATATAAGGACGTTTGCAAATGTGACGGAATGATGAGAGAATATTCCGTTGAAGGCGCAAATGAAATTATAAAGAGATGCAACGAGGCAGGCTTCCTTGTACAGCTTAATCATCCCTATTGGTCCCTTAACGAAAGAGAGGACTACCTTCCCTTGAAGGGACTTTGGGGTCTTGAAATTCTTAACTATGCAACAGAGCTTGAAACGGGAAGCGAATACTGTCCTTACATTTACGACGATATGATAAGAAACGGTATGTATAACCTTTTCTGCACTATGGGTGACGATAATCACAACCCGGGCAAAACAGACAAATATTGCTTTGGCGGCTCCACGTTTATCGGCGCTAAGGAGCTTGAATACGGACAGGTAATGGATGCTCTTGAAAAAGGCGAATTCTATTGCGCGTCGGGTATTGATAACCCCCCTGCCTTCAAAGCTCTCTACGTTGAAGACAACGTAATCAAGATAGATTGCACACCCTGTACAAGCGTAATTATAAACGGCTACGGCAGATGCGACAGAAATATTCTCGGCGAGAATATCACCCACGCGGAATTTTCCTTGCGTGAGAGCGACGTATATTTCCGTGTAACCCTTCGCGACGGCAAGGGCAACTACGCACATACGCATACGTACCTTGTAAAAGACTATATCGAAAAATAAGCAATAAGCGGCGAAATACTGCGTTGTTCCTCAATACCGACTTCGACTATCACAGAGATAGCCATCAGCCGCC
>JAZQLK010000028.1:0-3315 GCA_045542635.1 Eubacteriales bacterium | reverse complement strand
TTTATTTTGACTTTAGGATTATTCTTGGCGCCTCGGATGGTAACGGAGTGGCTTTCTGCATACCGCAGTATTAGTCCCGAAGGAGAAAAAATGAAAAGCATCCTCGCTGTTTTTTGCGCTTGCTTCTACCCGTGCAGTGTATTTGGCTATGTCACGCTTTACAGCCTTTTAAGATTGCTCTTCAACATAAAGAAGGAGGAAATTTTTATCCATCGGAATATAGTATACCTTCGCCGTATTTCATGGTGTTGCTTTGCGGTATCCGCTATAACCATTGTGGGCGGAATCCTTTGCTTACCTTCTTTTATATTTATAGCAACTGCGGCTGCTTTTGTAGGACTTCTCCTTCGCGTTGTAAAAAACGTAATGCAGAACGCGGCAGATATCAAAGCAGAAAATGAGCTTACGATTTAAAGCAGGAGGTACGGTAAATGATTGAAATCGATTTAGACGTTATGCTGGCGATACGTAAAATGACCTCTCTCGAACTTGCGGAAAAGATCGGGATAACTCCTGCAAATCTCTCTATTTTGAAAACGGGTAAAGCAAAAGCAATTCGTTTTTCAACCTTAGAGGCAATTTGCAAAACACTTCAATGCCAACCGGGAGATATTATAAAATATGTTGAAAAGGAGTAATGACATGGATAAGAACGAACTTGATTATAACAATGCTTTTAAAACTGAGCCCCGTGAATTCTTCAACCTTACCAAGGGAGATACCGTCTTCGCGATATGCGCACTGGCTGTGAGCATATTCCTCTCCATATTCGGTATTTTCGGCGGATTTGCTTTAGGTTATTTATTAGCCTCAACTTTTATATTCATTATGTTTACCGTTTACTTTTTCAAATGCGGTAAAGCGAGATTTTTGTCAATATTGTGCGGCATCCTGGCAATAAGCAGCAACGCAGTATTTATATGCACCTCCAACGGCAGTATACGTTTTTTCGGTGCTATTACAGGCCTTCTTTTATCTGCCGTTTGCTTTGACGGTGTTGTAAACGGTACTGCTAAGGGAAACCGTCAGACCCTCGGTATATTTTACTCTGCCGCTTCGGCAATAGGCAATATAGATATCGCTGTAAAGTCGTTTTTTTGCGGCGAAAGGAATGATAAAAAAGTCATAGGTAAGGTTTTTATCGGTTTACTTTGCGCAGTCCCCGTTTTAATTGTGGTAGTGCCTCTGCTTATATCATCCGACGATGCTTTTCGCGGTATGATGTCAAGCATTTTCCGTAACACTGTTTCCCTGCTTATAAAGACCGCCATAGGTATAGTTATCTGCCCGTATATTATCTCTTACGGCTTTTCCCTTCGATCAGCGCGAGTGGCTAAGATAAAAGAAGAAGAATTTAAGGGTATCGAAAACGTATATATAATCTCCTTTTTATCTTCAATTTGTGCGTGTTACCTTCTTTATCTGTTCTCACAGCTTGCTTACTTCTTCAGCGCATTCAGGGGCTTTTTACCAAACGGCGAGATCACTTACGCACAGTACGCCCGCAAAGGCTTCTTTGAGATGTGCATTATAACCGTAATAAACCTTGCTATAGTATTTTCAGCACTGATACTTGCAAAAAAGAAAAACGGCAAGGTTAGTCACAGTATTAAGGCAGCAACAACTTTTATTTCCATGTTTACCATGATCATCATTGCCACTGCAATATCAAAAATGGTGCTGTATATCGATACTTACGGCATGACGGTGCTTCGCATTACAACAAGTGCTTTTATGATATTTTTGAGCATCGTTTTCATAAGCGTGATCTTGCGCATATACATCACAAAGATAAACATAGTAAAAACTGCTTTAATAACGGCAGGATGTATCGTACTTATCCTCGGCACGATAAACGTAAACGCTGTTTGTGCCCGATATAATTATGAAAGCTACAAAAACGGAAGGCTTGACAGCATTGACGTTGAAGGACTTTATGAACTTGGCTATGAAGGTATTCCCTATATCGTTAAGCTTGCAGAGGCAGAAGACAAGAATATTTCATACGCAGCTAAAAAGCACTTGGCACAAGCTTATTTATACGAATATTTTGACAATATGGAAGATGCCGAAGAATTTACTGCAGACGGTCTAAGGAAAAATCAGAAGAGGAGTGGATTTGAACGTTTTAATATTCCGATATACATTGCATACGAGGATCTTTATGAATATATAAAAGATAATCCTTCCTTTGATCAGGAGTGTCAAAATTATTTCACAACCGCAGAGAAGGAATACTTTAAATTTAATAATCGGTGATCTATCGCCATAACAAAAAGATCTCGCACCGTTTAAGCGGAACAAAGATCGCTCTCGACTACGCTGTAAAAAAAGGGAGTGAGGTCATCTTGTTCCCTTAACGAAGACAAACAATACAGAATTCGGTATCCTCTCAAAAATATTGGCTGATTATGATAAAAATATTACAAATAAACTATTTCTGCAAGAAAAGGATGTCTTATGGGACTTTTCAGTTTATTTAACAAGTTACCGGGAGTTAATCAAATAACCGGCGGCTTCGGTGAGTTGCTTACTAAGATATACTCCAAAACCTTGCCCGGGGCTCTTGTATTACACGACGTTTTAATAGACGGAGCAGAAGGCTTTACTTCTCAAAGTGATTTGGTTATCGTAGGTAACAAAGGGATTTACGTTGTAGAGGTAAAAACATTTTCTGACGCTAAAATATACGGTGATACCAAAAAATCTACGTGGTACTATTACAGTCACGGTAAAAAATATGATATATACAGTCCCTTGAAGCAAAACGAAAAACACGTTAAATACCTTAAGAATTTTCTACGTGATTTTGGGGATATCCCATTCTTTTCAATCGTCACTATGATCTGCGATGACTTTAAGATAAGCGGTGAATTGGATGGATATACCGTACTTTGCAATTCTCTGCCCGCTATGGAGCGAGGCATATATAAAGTTAACAAGGACAAACCCGAAGTGATCGATGACTGCAAGAAGCAAGAAATATTTGAGTTTATAAAAGCAAATCAGCATAGCGGTAAAGAAGCAAGACGTGAGCATAAAGAAAAAGTAATTGCGTATAAGGAAAATTTAGATGAAATGGAAAAGCAGAAGATTTGCCCCTACTGCAAGACCGAGCTTGTTTTACGTAATGGTAAAAACGGTGAGTTTTACGGATGTAAGAATTTTCCGCGGTGTAGATATACGCTAAAAAAATAATCATCACTAAAAAACTTAATGTTTTGGAAACAATATTTTTTCAACTGCAACCTACATGAATTATTAGTAGCAGGAGATTGCGCACCAAACATTCATTTATGTATACAGAGAAAGAGG
>JAZQLK010000027.1:0-7589 GCA_045542635.1 Eubacteriales bacterium | reverse complement strand
CTGTTTTCCATACTGTAATCACGGAAGGGAGGCAGGTCGCTGTCATCCCTGTAGAAGGTTACAGGCAAGCGTCCGCTGGGAGATACCTTGCCGAGAAGCACGTCTGCAATTGCGTTACCACCCTCTGCGCCGGGGTAGAAGCATTGAACAACTGCGTCGCAATATTTGTCTTGGTCTACAAGCGAAACACAGCTTCCGCTTATATTGACGAATACCATAGGCTTGCCGATTGCTTTTAATCTGTCAAAGAGCTGTCTTTGAGGAATGGGAAGATAGATATCCTTCTTATCTCCTGC
Source organism: Eubacteriales bacterium (assembly GCA_045542635.1). Taxonomy (GTDB): domain Bacteria; phylum Bacillota; class Clostridia; order Oscillospirales; family CAG-272; genus RGIG2000. Next base: position 7,293 of record JAZQLK010000027.1, on the reverse strand, counting down.
CACGTCACCGTTGAAGGTGTCGCCCTCCTCGCCCTCCATTGAGGGATTGAGTCCCATAAATATAACAACAACGTCAGCCATTTTAGCAATGATTTCCGCTTCGCGCATAGGGTTTCCGCTCCAGTTGCCGCTATTGGGATCATGGGGATGACAGCCTGCGGCATAAAGCACCTTGCCGTCAAAATTATCCTGTAAGCCGCGAAGAGGAGTATAGTAAACGGAGGGAGTTCCGTTATAATTACCCTTAAGTATTCTTACATCGTCGGCGTTAGGACCGATAACCGCAATTTTCTTAACGTCCTTGGACAAGGGAAGTATGCCGTTATTTTTAAGAAGCACTATGCCTTCCTGTGCCATTTTTCTGTTAAGTGCGCGATGCTTTTCACATTCAACCACGTCGTAGTGAATATTGTCGTATTCACAGTCAGTATCGAACATTCCAAGACGGAAGCGTGCCTCAAAAAGCTTTTCAACCGCCGCAGTTATGGTTTCCTCAGTAATAAGGTCCATTTCATAAGCCTCCCAAAGGCTTAAATATGCATCTCCGCAATTAAGCTGACAACCGTTGTTTACCGCAAGGGAAACGCTTTCGGGCTCTGTTGCGGTTACCTTATGTCCTGTGTGGAAATCTCTTATAGCTCCGCAGTCGGATACAACGTAGCCCTTGAAGCCGAATTCTCCGTAGAGAATATCCTGCAAAAGAGTTTTACTGCCGCAGCAGGGCTCGCCGTTTACTCGGTTATAAGCGCCCATAACGGCAGAGGGATCTGCGTGATCAATACAGTATTTAAAGGCGCTCAAATACGTTTCGTAAAGATCCTTTTTGGATACTACCGCATCAAAGCCGTGACGCTCATATTCGGGACCACTATGTACGGCGTAGTGCTTGATTGTTGCGTCAAGCTTGCGGTATTTTCCGTTACCCTGTAAGCCCTTTATAAACGCGGTACCCATTTTACCCGTAAGCAAGGGGTCCTCGCCGTAGGTTTCGTGGCCTCTGCCCCAACGGGGATCTCTGAAAATATTTATATTAGGAGACCAGAAGGTAAGTCCCTGATAAAGCTCTGTGCTTCCGAATTTCTTGAATTCGTTATATTTTGCTCTTGCTTCGTCGGAAATTGCGGTTGCAACATCTTCCATAAGCTCTGTATTGTAGCTTGCGGCTAAGGCGATAGCCTGAGGAAAAACTGTTGCGCAGCCCTGTCTTGCAACACCGTGAAGACATTCACTCCACCAGTTATAAGCGGGTACGTTAAGACGGGGAATAGCGGGCGCATCGTATCTCATCTGCGCCATTTTTTCTTCAATTGTCATTTTTGCGACTAATTCCTTAGCCCGTTCCATAAAATTCATAGTTTTTTCTCCCTTATAGTAGTACTTATAATGATTATATATTAAAATTCTTTCTTTTTCAAGGAAAAAGGGTAAAATATTGCACTTTTGTTAATAAAACAAAGTATAGACTTGCATATAAATATAAAGCTGCGTCTTTTAATAAAAAATCCCGTTCAGAAAAACGGGATTTTTGGTGCAGGAAATGAGATTTGAACTCACAAGAATTTCTTCATTGGCTTCTGAGACCAACGCGTATGCCAATTCCGCCACTCCTGCATATAAATAGCAAGAATTAACTTGCTATTATTTTGTTTTTAAAAGCTTGTTGCGTTTTGCCGAAATTTTTGAATTGAGAAGAGTGCGAAGCTCGTTTTCGTTCCCAACGGTTATTTCGCTTTTTGTGACTATAAGTCCGCCTTGCTTATTCAAAAAAAGATAAAAAGCAGATTTGGTTTCACAAGCCTTGATAATCCATTCGTATTTAACGGTGGAGGATCCTGTTTTTACCTTTGATTTCGACGTGATAAGTATGCTCTCGTCGGTGAAAATAAAATTATTTATAACAGTATTTTCGTCATTAAAGCTCTTAAGCTTCATAACAGGCTTTACAAAATAGTTAAAAGCCATTATAAAGTCAAGGGCAAGCACAAAAACAAGGGCGATCGAGAATACGGTAAAGCCGGCGGTACCGATTGATAAAATCATAGCCGCAACCACAAGTGCCGTAGCAATTCCCATAGAAATAGCATCCGAAGGTGATTTTACCGCATTATATTTCATAAGCGCAGAAAGCGCGGCTTTATCATAGGTTACGCTTGCTTTTATCATATAGATCTCCATTAACCGAGAAATTTTTCTTTATAAGCTTTCTTACATTTTCTGATAGTTTCTACAGCCGCCTCGCGACCTTCGATTTTATCAACTCTTGTGGTCTTGTTTTCGAGATATTTATAAACCTCAAAGAAATGCTTGATCTCCTCAAACTGATGCTTGGGAAGCTCTGTAATATCTTGATAAGAGTTAAGGTTAGGGTCTTTAACCGGAATAGCGATTATTTTTTCGTCAACCTCGTTTTCGTCTATCATATAAAGAATACCGATAGGGTAGCACTGGACAATTGACATTGGCTCAAGGGGCTCCTGACATATTACGAGAACGTCAAGAGGGTCATGATCCTCGGAAAGGGTACGGGGAATAAAGCCGTAGTTTGCGGGATAGTGTGTGGAAGTGTAAAGTATTCTGTCAAGACGCAAAAGACCGCTACGCTTATCAAGCTCGTATTTGTTCTTGCTTCCTCTGGGAATTTCGATTACTGCAATAAAGTCATCGACGGTGATTCTTTCATCATCAAAATCGTGCCAAGGATTCATATTTAAACCTCCTTAATACAAGTTTGCAATATGTAAATACTATTATATCCAAATTACTTGCGTATGTCAAGTCATTTTACGTTTAAAATAGAAAAAGTCTTGACAAGTGTCTGTAAAAATGATAAGATTTAAACATAAGATGCCATTATTATGCATTTTGGAGGATAAAATGAAGGATTCTAAAACCCTTGCTTATATAAATTTATTTGCGATTTTAGGCTCGATTCCCAAGCTTTGTAAGGAATGTGCCGAAGCACGCGAAATTATTAAAAACGATAAAATTTCCATTGGCTTTTCAGTTAAAAACGGTCCCTCTGCCACTCTTTATTTCAACCATGGCGAATGCCATATGGTTGAGGGAATCAAGAGATGCAAGATCAAGCTTTGCTTTTCCACCTGTGACAAATTCAACGGTATGATTGACGGCACCGTTACGCCAATACCCCGTAAAGGGCTTCTTAAGGTTATGTTTTTACTTAAGAAATTCATGCCTCTTACCGATATTCTTTCAAAATACCTTCGCGCAAGCGAGGATGAGCTTCGTGATAAGGAGTTTTTCCGTGTAAGCACTCTTCTTATGTTCAACGTAATTACGGAGGCTATGGCTCAGATAGGCAATCACGATAAGGTAGGTAAGGCAAGCGCATCGTATATTACCGACGGAGACGCCAGAATAGCAATAAACGGCTCGGAGAGCGCGTATATTTCCGCAGAGAATCATATTTTAACGGCGCATCACAGAGAGCCTGACGATTTCGACGCTTATATGATATTTGAGAGTCTGGAGCTTGCCCGAGATTTGTTTGACGGCAAGGTAAATGCCGTTACCGCCGTAGGTCTTGGTCAGGTGCGTGTGGGCGGTATGATATCAATGATAGACAACCTTAACAGAATACTTGACAGAGTATCCTTTTATCTTGCGTAAGGAGGGATAGTTATGCATAAAATAAACGATTATACAAAGAGCAGAGAATATTTCAAGCGTGCCGCAAGCGTAATTCCTTCAGGAATTTACGGACACCAGGGTCCTGCCGAAGGATGCTACGTGCCTATTGAAGCCTTTCCCTTCTTTTCGGAAAGAGCGCAAGGCTCCTATATTTGGGACGTTGACGGCAACCGCTTCATAGATTATATGTGCGGATATGGACCTAATATTTTGGGCTATAATGACCCCGACGTTGACGAGGCGGCGGCTAAACAAAGAGAGAAGGGGGACTGTATCACCTTCCCCTCTACTAAAATGATTGAATTTGCAGAGCTTCTTACGGATACCGTTGCAAGCGCGGATTGGGCATTTTTTGCAAAGAACGGTAATGACGTAACCACCTTGGCGGTTATGACTGCAAGAGCGTATACGAGAAGAAAGAAGATAATTTTCTTCAAGGGCTACTATCACGGTGTATCTCCTTGGACACAGAAAATTGATTATTCCGGTATTATTGAGGAGGACGTTTGCAACAATATCTACCTTGATTGGAATGATTTTACGTCGGTACAGGAGACCTTCGAAAAATATAAGGGACAGATTGCCGCAGTAATCGGTCAGCCTTATATGCACGGTAATTTCCGCGACAATGAAATGCCCGAGCGTGATTTTTGGAAAAAGGTAAGAAATATATGTACGGAAAACGGAACTGTTCTTATAATTGATGACGTGCGCGCAGGATTCCGTATGGACCTTGCAGGCTCCGACCATTATTTCGGCTTTGAAGCAGACCTTATTTGCTTTTGCAAGGCTCTTGCCAACGGCTATAACGTTTCCGCCCTTTGCGGTAAAGAGTTTTTAAAGGGAACGGTATCGGGTATGTCCTACACCGGTAGCTATTGGCTTTCCGCCGTGCCCTTTGCTGCCGGTATTGCGTGTATAAATAAGCTTAAGAAAATAGACGCGCCTAAAATTCTCTTTGATAAGGGTATAAAGCTTAAAAACGGACTTGTAGACGCGGCTAAAAAATACGGTTACGACCTCCGTGTAACCGGACACGAATCCTTGTTCTATCTCCGTTTAGCGGACGATCCCACCTTAATGCTTCATCAGGAATGGATTGCGGAATGTGTAAAGCGCGGAGTATTTTTTACAAACCATCATAACCATTTTATTAACGCATCGCTTACTGATGATGATATAAAGGAAACCGTTGATATAGCGGACGAGGCATTCTCGGTAATTAAAAACAGACATTCATAAAAGATAGAAGCTGTGGTCAACCACAGCTTCATCTGTATAGCCTTTTATATAATAGGAAGGTAACAAAAAATGTTAAGCATAAAAAACGATACAGGAGTTGTATTGGAGGTATTCAATAAGAGCTTTTCTGTGGAAATAGCAATAGATGGGGAAATATGTATAAGCGATGAGCAAATAAACGGAGATTACGAATTATTCTTTAAATACTTTGCCTTGGATGATGAAAAAAGCCACTTGAAGAGTGAATGGAAGATTCGTTCATTTGGCAGACGTAGGCTGGTGTATGATAGAGAAAAGGAATACGATATTCCCGTAGTAACTGTGGTTAATGTAAAGAGGTATGAGAAAATCACGGTGGAAAAGGATAATGTAGAATCAATTACAGTTTTGCCGTTTATGATTAGTAAGAGTATTAAAAAGGTAAAATGTAAATCAAACGGTAAAAAGCTTCCGTGCAGCGTTGAATTTATACATAAGAAAAGCAAGCCGAAATTTATTATTCACTCAGTTATAGGCTTTATTTTGAAGCTTTTTACGCTGTTTTTGCTTATCGGTGTTTCGATAGTCAGTTGGATTGAGTATAACGGAAAATGGGAGGATATTGCCTTTTCCGGAATAATCAGTGTTATTTCGCTGATGTTGGCGTTTTTGTGGATAGGAGGTATAAGAGCTCTTGTAAGGGCATCCAAATTCAAAGCGCCCGATAGTGAAGAATCGGATGAATAGAGCCGATTAGTGTTTAAAAATAACCGAAGAACTATTTACGGTTGAATTATTTGTTTTCCCGATGTAGAATGGAGAAAAACAAAGGAAAAGAGGACTTCGATGAAAAATATAATCGAGATAAATCACCTTTCAAAGACCTTTGGAGAGGTGAAGGCGGTGCAGGATTTAAGCTTCCGTGTTAAGGAGGGCGAGTTATTTGCCTTTCTCGGTGTAAACGGAGCAGGTAAGTCCACCACAATAAATATTATGTGCGCTCAGCTTGCCAAGGATAACGGAGAAATTAAAATAGACGGCTATGATCTTGATAAGGATGCCGACGGAATCAAAAGGGAGCTTGGAGTAGTATTTCAAAGCTCTGTGCTTGATAGCGCTTTAAGTGTTTACGATAATTTACAGAGCAGAGCGGCGCTTTACGGAATTATCGGAGATGAGTTTAAAACAAGGATGGAGGAGCTTTCTTCGCTTCTGGAATTTAAGGATCTTTACAAAAGACCTGTAGGTAAGCTTTCCGGAGGACAGAGGAGAAGAATAGATATTGCAAGGGCTTTACTTCATAAGCCTAAAATACTTATCCTGGATGAGCCTACAACGGGACTTGACCCTCAGACCAGAAAAACTCTTTGGAACGTAATTTCTCAGCTTCGAAAAAATGAGAATATGACTGTTTTCTTAACAACTCATTATATGGAGGAGGCGGCAGAGGCGGATTACGTTGTAATTATAGATAGCGGTAAAATATCTGCAGAGGGAACACCTTTAGAGCTTAAAAACACTTATACAGGCGATTTTGTTACAATTTACGGAATAGATGAAGCGGCAGTCAAGAGCTTTGGCTATGAATATGAGAAAATCCGTGACGCATACAGAATAGCCGTTCCTAATACAAAAGCGGCAACCGAGCTTATTGTAAAGTATCCCGAGCTTTTCATAGATTATGAGATTACAAAGGGAAAGATGGATGACGTTTTCCTTTCGGTAACGGGAAAGAAGCTTACGGGAGGAGAAGACAAATGAAGATAGCATTGACTCTTATTAAAAGAAATATAAAGCTCTTCTTTAAGGATAAGGGTATGTTCTTTACGTCCCTTATTACTCCCTTGATATTGCTTGTTTTGTACGCTACCTTTCTTAGCAATATTTACAGAGATAGCTTTGCATTAAGCTTTCCTGAGGGTATGCCAATACCGAGTGACATAATTGACGGCTTGGTTGGAGGACAGCTTATTTCGTCCCTTCTTGCCGTATCCTGTATAACGGTTGCGTTTTGCTCCAATTTCTTAATGGTACAGGACAGAGCAAACGGAACAATAAAGGATTTAAGAATATCTCCCATAAGCGCAAACGTTCTTTCCTTAAGCTATTACGTAGCAACTCTTGTGTCCACGTTGCTTATATGTGTAACCGCCCTTATAATCTGTCTTGGATATACGGCTATGATAGGATGGTATATGTCCGTTGGCGACGTATTTCTTTTGCTTCTTGACGTTATAGTGCTTGTGTTCTTCGGTACGGCATTGTCGTCGTTTATCAACTTTTTCCTGTCATCACAGGGGCAGATCTCCGCAGTGGGAACAATTATCAGCGCAGGCTACGGCTTTATTTGCGGAGCGTATATGCCTATTTCGTCCTTTAGCGACGGGCTTCAGAAGGTAATATCCTTTCTCCCCGGAACAT
>JAZQLK010000026.1:0-6235 GCA_045542635.1 Eubacteriales bacterium | reverse complement strand
ACCTCATTTCCTTCGCGAGGACGCTTGTGTTTTCCCTGCGCGAGAGGCACAAATGGGCCTCATCCCCCCTGTTGCCGATCACCTTCGTTGGGATCATGATCGGGACGGGTATTCTGACCTACAACAGCTGGTATAGCTTTTTGGCAATTGCGGGGTCGGTGCTCTCGACGGTAGCACTCTGGATGCGGGAGGGCAGGCATATACGCCTCATCTCGCTCGCGGTTGGACCGTGTTGGTTTATTTACAATATTCTGGCGGGCTCTTATACGGGCGCGATAAACGAGGTTATCGCGGTCACGTCCATCATCGTGGGAATCGTCCGACACGATATCAAAAGAAGGCCGAGGGGCGAGGGTGAGACGCTGTCCGTGGGCGCGGACGAGCTCGCGGCAATGACAAGCGAGGACCTCCCTTCGTAGGACAGTCCTCATAATAGACGTACTCAATAAGACCGTCCCGAAAAGGACACACCAAATAAGCAAATAAAAGCAAGCACGCCACCCCGATGGCGTGTTATCCTTAACGGAGAACACGCAACGAGATAAATCCCTTTTGGGATTTGCGATATTCTCTTCGGGAGCGATATTTGCCTGCGGCAAGCGATATGCCCTGCGGGGCGTGAGGGGATTTATATCATATCGCGCCGAGCATAGCGAGGCATATCGCAACCGAGTGAAGCGAGGTTATATCGCATTCGCATAGCGAATATATCGCCTAACAGAAAAAGAGAGGACATTTCGGATATTACCGATTTGTTCTCTCTTTCTGTTGTTATATGGGTTTGGGCGAAGTTGCTATGCAACTTTTTGCCCATATTTGCGTTTGACCCGTCAAATGCGATGCTTGCACTTTTGCGAAAGTGTAAATTCTCCGTTAAGGATAACACGCATTTTCCGTCTTTTTTGTTTACTTATTTTCTATGCTTGGAGGGATAAATTCAAGCAAATCGCTTATTTCACACTCCAGGGCTGTGCATATACGGGCAAGAACGTCGGTGTCAAGCCTTGTGATTTCGTTATTGCAAAAATTGTTTATCTGGGTTCTCTGCATCTCCGCCTTATGGCTCAGCTTGTTCTTACTAATACCCTTTTTCTTGATAAGCTCATCAAGCTTAATAACTATTTTTCCGTACTGTTCCATAGTTTACCCCCGATTTTTATTGACATTTTAAGTATAAATTAGTTATAATAGAAATATAAGTTCTAATTAGTCTAATTAGACTTCTTACACGTGGAGGTAAAGTATGGATACATCAACTCTTTATGAAAAAAGCTCCGATGAAAGTAAGCAGATATACGGGGATGAGCTTAACACGCTAATAAATGAATTAAACTCCGTAAGAAGCAGACTTCTTCCCTACGTTAAGGAATTTGCCATCTTATTTTCAGATTATGAAAGGCTCATAAAAAGACTTTTTGTCGTTGTATCGGAATCGGAATTTTTAAAGGGCTTAAATATGGCAAAGCACTTGAAATAATCTTCCCTTCGTTCAAATAAGCTCGTATTTTTCAAGACAGGCTTTTATTTTGTCGCGGCGAGTGGATCTGCATAGGGGGAGACGGAAGGTATCGGCGCATTTGCCCATTACGGAAAGGGCGGTCTTGACGGGGATGGGGTTTACCTCGGCGAACATTTCGTCAATGAGGTCATAGAGGCGGAGCTGAATTTCGGCGCTCTTTTTTACGTTGCCGTCAAAAAATTCCCGACAGAGTGTGGATATTTCCCGTGGAACTACGTTGGAAACGGCGGAAATTACTCCCTTGCCTCCGATTGAAAGTATAGGGAGAGTAAGCTCGTCGCAGCCGGAATATATGGCGTATCTGTCCCCGAAGGCGTTGAGTATCCTTTCTGCGCGAAGCACGTTGCCCGACGCCTCCTTAACGGCTACCACATTTTCCGTACCGTAAAGCCCCTCAAGGGTAGGCGTACCCATATCAAGCCCCGTCCTTGACGGAACGTTGTATAAGATTATGGGCAAGGAGGTAACGCTCGCTATCTCCTTATAATGTTGGATAAGCCCCGCAATTGATGCTTTATTATAGTACGGAGTTACTGCAAGTATTCCGTCCGCACCGAATTTTTCCGCATCGTATGTGTGTTTTTTTGACAATTCCGTATTATTGGAGCCTGTTCCCACAATAAGAGGCACTCTGCCCCCGATCCTTTCCTTGGCAAGGGTAATAAGCTCGTTCCTTTCCTCCTCTCTTACCGTGGGGCTTTCTCCCGTTGTGCCGAGAAGGACTATACCTGATACCCCTTCGTTTATCTGAAAATCTATAAGTCCGAAAAGAGCTTCGTAATCTATTCCCGATTCCGTAAAGGGCGTTACAATAGCCGTAATACATCCACGGGGCAGGTCTTTTTTATTTTTCATCTATTTAACCTCCGAAAAACCAAAAAATCAGTTGAAATCAAAATAATAAAATTGTATAATAAAAGAGAAAATACTCCTAATACAAAATATTCATATAAAATGAGCTTTGACACAGGCTTTAAAAAGGAAAAGAAATGATCAAAAACGTTTTACCGAAAACAGACCTTAAAACAAGGGATTTCTACTATGACCTCCCCGAGGAGCTTATCGCCCAGACTCCCATAGAGCCCCGCGACCATTCAAGACTCCTTGTGCTTAAGGACGGAGAAATTTCCCACAAGCATTTTTACGATATTACGGACTACCTAAATGAGGGAGATACTCTGGTTATAAATGACTCCAAGGTAATTCCCGCCCGTATATACGGAGAAAAGATACGTCCACAGGGTGAGGACTTCGTACAGGATGCCTCCAAAATAGAAACCCTGCTTTTAAAGCAGATAGAGTCCGACAAATGGGAGGTTCTTCTCCGCCCCGCAAAGAAGGTAAAGGTGGGGGGCTCCATACGCTACGGCGATATTTTGACCGCTACCGTAGAGGACGTTATCGAGGACGGAAACAGAATAGTGTCCTTTACCTATGATAAAACAAAATACACAAATATTTACGAGGTCTTGAATATTATCGGCTCAATGCCCTTGCCTCCTTACATAACGAAGAAGCTGGAGGACAAGGACAGATACCAGACGGTTTACGCCAGGGAAAACGGCTCTGCCGCCGCTCCCACGGCGGGACTTCACTTTACAAAGGAGCTTATGGCTAAAATAGAAGCAAAGGGCGTAAAGATTGTACCCGTAATGCTCCACGTGGGACTTGGCACCTTCCGTCCCGTTAAGGCGGACAGCATAACCGACCATATTATGCACTCCGAGTTTATAACCGTAACGGAGGAGAGCGCAAGAATCATAAACGAGCGCAAGGCGGCGGGCGGCAGAATTATTGCCGTTGGTACAACCTCCTGCCGTACTCTTGAAAGCGCCGCGGACGAAACAGGAGCGGTCCATCCCCTTGCCACTACCACGGGTATTTTCATCTACCCCGGCTATAAATTCAAGGCGGTTGACGCTCTTATCACCAATTTCCACCTACCCGAAAGCACCCTTTTAATGCTTGTTTCCGCCCTTGCGGGTAAGGAAAACATTATGAAGGCTTACGAAACCGCGGTACAGGAAAAATACAGATTCTTCTCCTTTGGAGATGCGATGCTGATAGAATAAAAAAATGAAGAATGAAAAATGAAGTCGCTTCGCTGATGAATAATGAAAAATTGATGAAGATTTTCGCTGTGGCGAAAATCAACCAAAATTATTCATTATTCACTATTCATTATTCATTTCTTATATCGCAGCCTTGCGGTTGCGTGAATTGAGCATCAATTCAATATTCATCATTCGCCATTCATTATTCAAATCGGCAACGAGAAAGGTTTTATTATGAAGATACGTTACGGAGCCTGGGTGGAATTACCCGGCACAAGCACAAGGGAGGTCGCTCAGATAAGAGAGGTAAAATACGACTCCCACTCCCTTTACCTTTTTACAGTAAGCTATAACAACGACAAAAGAGCCCTTGAGGACCCGATGATAGAAATATTCGTGTCCGCCCCCAAAAAGGATATTTTCCGTATTGAAGCCCGACATTTTTCGGGCAGCCGTAAAAAAATGCCCAAATTCGAGCTTAATACAGAGGAGCTTCCCATCCAGGTTTGCGAAAAGGGTCAGTCCTTAACCGTTACAAACGGAAAAATGCGACTTGAAATAAATAAAAATCCCGCATCCTTCGATTTCTATTACGGAGACAGATATTTGACCTCCTTTGCAAAGAAATGGGACAGAAGCTACATTTCCCACGTTACGAAAAACGGCGAATCCTATATGGATGCTCATTTCAGCGTTGATATCGGAGAAAGGATTTACGGCCTCGGCGAGCGCTTTACATCCCTTGTAAAGAACGGACAGACCGTGGATATGTGGAACGAGGACGGTGGCACCTGTACGGAGATTGCCTACAAGAATATTCCCTTCTACACGTCAAATAAGGGCTACGGAGTGTTTGTAAACGATTCCGGTCCCGTGTCCTTTGAGGTCTGCTCAGAGCAGGTTTCAAGAGTACAGGCGTCCGTACCCGGTGAAAAAATAGACTTAATGGTAATCGGCGGAGAAAATATGAAGGGCGTCCTTTCAAATTATTGCGCCTTAACGGGATATCCCGCATTGCCTCCTGCCTGGAGCTTCGGTCTTTGGCTTACCTCCTCCTTTACCACCTCCTACGACGAAAAGACTGTAACGGGCTTCGTTGACGGTATGAAGGAAAGAGAAATTCCCTTAAGCGTATTCCACTACGATTGCTTCTGGATGAAGGAAAACGAGTGGTGCAATTTTGAGTGGGACAAGGCTATGTTCCCCGACCCTTCGGGTATGCTTAAGCGTATGAAGGAGAAAAATCTCCGTATCTGTGTATGGATAAACCCTTATATCGGTCAGAAATCCCCCCTCTTTGCCGAGGCTATGGAAAAGAATTATCTTTTGAACAGACCAAGCGGCGACGTATGGCAATGGGACAGATGGCAGAGCGGTATGGGTCTTGTGGACTTTACCAATCCCGACGCCCGCAAATGGTATCAGAGCAAGCTTGAAGCCCTTGTAGATATGGGTGTTGACTGCTTTAAAACCGATTTTGGCGAAAGAATCCCCACGAACGTGTCGTATTTTGACTCATCCGACCCCGTACGTATGCACAACTACTACACATATCTTTACAACAAATGCGTATTCGAGGTTCTTGAAAAGCGCAAGGGTAAGAATAAAGCCATATTGTTTGCGAGAAGCGCAACGGTTGGAGGACAGAAATTCCCCGTTCATTGGGGAGGCGACTGTACCGCGGACTACCCCTCAATGGCGGAATCCCTCCGCGGAGGACTTTCCCTCTGTATGTCGGGCTTCGGCTTCTGGAGCCACGATATAAGCGGATTTGCAAACACTGCCCCCCACCATTTGTTCAAAAGATGGGTAGCCTTCGGACTTTTATCAACCCATTCAAGGCTTCACGGCGATACCTCCTACAGAGTTCCGTGGCTCTTTAACAAGGAGGGTGAAGCAAACGGCGAGGAGGCGTGTGCGGTTACCAAGTACTTTGCAGAGCTTAAATGCTCCCTTATGCCCTATATTTTCGGAAATGCCGTTTGCGCAAGCAGAACGGGCGTTCCCGTTATGAGAGCTATGGCGTTGGAATTTGAAAACGATAAAACCGCCCTTCCCCTTGACACGCAATATATGCTTGGAGATAGCATTTTGGTTGCTCCCGTATTCACGGAGAGCGGCGACGCGGACTACTACCTCCCTGAAGGAAAATGGACTCACCTTTTAACAAACGAAGCCCGTGACGGAGGAAAATGGTACTCGGAAAATTACGATTTCTTCTCCTTACCCCTTTTCGTAAGAGAAAATACCATCCTTCCCATAGGATATGAGAGATCAAAGCCCGACTACGATTACGGAAAGGACGTAACCCTCAACGTATTCAATATAACGGACAAGGCGGAGCGCACCGTATACGATGCGGAGGGAAATGCTATATTCACCGTAAATTGCGTGAAAAACGGTGATACGTTAGGCTTTTTCCTTGACAAGCTGCCAAAGGGAGCAAAAATTTTGCTTCGTAACGTAAGCTCCGTATCAAGTGTTACAGGCGCGGATGCTTCATCCTGTGACCTTGGCTTGCTCCTGACTCTTAAGGACAAGGATATCACGGTTACCCTTTAATATCCCCCTATAATTTTCGACCCCGCCGCCTCCTGCGTCGGGGTCTTTTTCGTGCAACACGCCCATAGCTCTTTAACAATTCTGCATTCTGAATTCTGCA
>JAZQLK010000025.1:0-16026 GCA_045542635.1 Eubacteriales bacterium | reverse complement strand
AGACATCCTACCGTTTGCGATAACGTTACCATTTATTCCGGCGCGTCCATTCTCGGCGGTAATACCGTAATAGGAGAGGGAGCTGTGATCGGAGGTAATTCCTTTATTACCGAAAGCGTTTCCGAAAATACAAAAGTTAGCGTTAAGCCACCGGAGTTGATTATAAAATGAAATGTAAAATTAAAATGACCACCACTCAGGAGGAATATATTCCCGAGCAGCTTATAAGCGCTATGTTCGGCGAAGAGAACGAGGGCGCGCCGTCAACGGAGCGTGATACCTTCGAAATATATGCCGAGGGTGAAATAGTAAAACAGGAAAACAAGGTTATCATAAGATACGAGGAGGGGGAGGCGTCCGGTCTTGGCGGAAGCGTCGCCGAGCTTTTCTTCGATAAAAGCGAGCCGAAAAACATAACCCTTACAAGAACGGGCGGTGTCAGCGTTATTATGTGCTTCAAGGAGGGCTCCCGTCACACCTGCGTATACAACACGGAGGTTATGCCTCTTGAGCTTTGTATTTACACAAAAAGAGTAGACAACCGACTTTTCGATATGAAATATATTGAAATAACCTATTTTATCGAAATAGGCGGCTCACTTGCTCAAAAAACCGTAATAAAATTGGAAATTAGTACTTTATGACAGAAAACGAATTCAAGCAGGAATTAAAGTGCCTACACGGCGGATATCTGTTCTTTGGTGACGAGGATTATTTAAAGTATTCCTATGCCAAGGAGGTTAAGAAGCTTCTTCTTGACGGCTCCTTTGACGAGTTCAACCATATCGTTATATACGGCGAGAATTTTTCTCCCTCCAATCTGATAAACGCTCTTGCCACCCTTCCTATGATGGCGGAGAAGAAGCTGGTTGAATTAAGGGGAGTTGATTTCAAGGCTCTTAAAAAGGACGATTGGACGGAGCTTTGCGACGCTCTCTCCCATATGGCGGAATACGAACATACGGTGCTTATTATAAGAGCAGATACCTGGGGCTTTGACGAGGGTAGCTTACCCAAGCGTCCCAGCGAAATGTATAAAAGCTTATCAAAATACGTTACTCCCGTTCAGTTCAATTTTCCACAGAGCGCAAGACTCAAGACCTGGATAATGCGCCATTTTTCCCACGGCAAGGTAGAGTTCAACCCCGAGCTTTGCGACTATCTTGTGGATATATGCGGTCACAATATGTGGGCGCTTTCGAACGAAATCAAGAAGCTTTGCGCCTACGCATTGCAGAACGGAATAAAAATAAACGATAAAAAAATAATTGACGAGGTTTGCTGTAAGACCGTTGAATACGATGATTTTCAGCTGACAAACACCTTGCTTGAGGGCTCAAAGGCCTCCGTCTTTGAAACCCTTAAAAGACAGAAGCTGAACCGCGAGCCTCCCAATCTTATTCTTTATTCCGTTGTTAAAATGTACACGGAAATGTACGCCGTAATGCGCCAGCACAAGGCGGGAATGAGCAAGGAGAGGATCGCCTCCTCTCTCAAGATTCACGAGTTCAAGGTCGGAAAATATTTAAACCGTATAGCAAAAATGTCGCCGCAAAGGATAGAACGCTCCTTAGAGCTTTGTCGTGAGGCAGACGTTTCTTCAAAATCATTTGCCAATCTTACGGGGTACATTCCCGTTGAACGGCTTATTAGCACGCTACTGATTTTAAGAGGAAATTAACCCGTCAATTATCTCTTAAGATCAAATGCAAATTTAAACAAGGAGAGAAGGCTATGAAGCTGAAATACCCCGTAATAGTCGAGGGAAAGTACGATAAAATAAAAATAACCTCTCTCTTTGACGCGACGGTTGTAACTACCGAGGGCTTCGGTATTTTCAATAAGGGAGAAAAGCTTTCCCTTATTCGCGCCCTTACGAAAAAAGCGGGTAAGGTAATTATATTAACGGACTCCGACGGGGGAGGGCATCTTATACGCTCCCATATTAAAACCGCCTTAAGCCCCGACAAAATCATAAATCTCTACACCCCTAAGGTGGAGGGCAAGGAAAAGAGAAAGGCAGAATACTCAAAGGAAGGCATTTTAGGAGTTGAAGGCACTGACAAGGATATACTTATCCGTCTTTTATCCCCATTTTGCGAGGAAAATGATGAGGAGAGTGTGGATAAATCCGAAATTTCCAAGGCAGACCTTTACGCCTACGGCTTAAGCGGACGGACTGACAGCAAGATAAAAAGAGAGGCTCTGCTTATCCGTCTTGGCTTACCCCACGATATGACGCCAAACGCAATGCTCTCGGCTATAAATATTCTTTATTCCAAGGAAGAATTTGAAAAGCTCATATAAAAAAAATTGCGATCAAAAGGCTGGTTCTCATAAGGAAGTTCAATTCAACTTGATTCGCAGAAAACAAAGATTAACCCCGACAGATTTTAATGACCTGTCGGGGTTCTTTTGCTCTGTTCGATAAATTGGAATTTGTTTATTTGCTTTTGTCATATAGATATGCCAAACATATATCAACGACTTGTTTTCAATATGATTTCCCAAAAGCAATCAGGATTTGGAGCAGATTTGACATAATACGAAACACCGTCAACTATTATCACGTCCAATCCTTCTTTTACTATGGTTCCGTCCAAGTATTCAATTTCTACACAATAGGTATTAGTACCGGGAGCAATTAAATCATCTGCTTTTTTATCAATAGCAAAGGTTCCAAGCCAATTTATAATTTCTGTCATATTCTCATCAGTAACATCGCTACCTTTTCCCTGACCGTAATAAGCATAAAAGGTGATGCGCTTAATATTATCTGTTTTAAAAATTGTAGCGAATGGACTTGTTATGTTTTCGGGATTATTAGGAGTTGATTCGGTTGGGTTGTTTTCTTGTGGATTTGCTTCTTCGGTATTTGACAGAGTATGATTACAGCTCGAAAGCAAACATACACAAATTAACGTTGTAAGTATAGCAAACAAAAGTTTCTTCATAATTAAACCTCCATTTATCAATTTCTTGTTTATAATTCTGTTTTATCGCCAGTTTCGCCTTTGTTTTACAAGGCATCGGGCAAAGCCCATACCCCTAAAGATGCGCGAGCGCAACCATAGGCTCCCTCCGGGAGGGAGCTCCCGACAAAGTCGGGTGAGGGAGAGCGCGTGACAATAAAATTAGCACAAACCCAAAGTCACGCAGGCTCCTTCCGTCACGCTACGCGTGCCACCTTCCTCCCGGAGGAAGGCTTTTCGTTAACCCCATTATATCATAAATCGGTAGAGAAAACAAGTTATCCGCCGAAAGTTGTCCGTGTGTCCGTAGGGGAGGCGTTGCGCCTCCCGTTTTATCGTTAAAAATCTAATATTCGCGGGAGGGGAGCCCCCTCCCCTACAGTTTGGTTATTCAAACATCCTTATGAGAACGAGCCTAAAGGTCGCAATTTTTTATTCAATCAACATGTTTCGAGATTTGATTATTGAAATACACATCCATTCCTTCAACCTCAAAGGCGGCGACATAGGTTTTTGCATAAGTTTTATTACCATTTTCAAATATACCTATTTCCTTATAAAACACATAAAACGGAGCCGCTACTCGGTATATTTTTTTGTCGTCCGTGTAACCGTACAGATATTCCATACCGACATAATCATAATCCTCGAAGCTTATTTTATCCTGCATACTCATACACTTGGGGCAGGAGTGACCGCCGAAAACATATCCCTTATATAAAAGCTCCTCTGCTTCGGTTAAGGAGATCAATTCGACATCGTAAAGCTTTTGCAGATTGGTTTCCTCTCTGTATTCATAAATTATCTTAACGTCGCTTAAATAGTTGCCGTTGTCTTCGTTTAAAAACTCATTAAATTGTATTTCAATATATTTTCCATCCTTCAGCCCATCGCTGTTTTCAGGATAATATGTCACATATACGGATTGAGGGCCTCCGTCTGTCCAGCCATCGTAATACCTTTCTACATTCACACCCGAAAATTCCACTCCGAATATCTCGAACAAGGAATTTTTTACAGGCTCAAGTGATTCAAGTATTTCTTCATCCGTATTTCTACGGTCGACCTCTAAGGTCCTTCCGTTAAAGCTCGTCTTCTGATGATATCCGGAGCTTCTTAACTGCAGGAGAAATCTTTCGCCATTTTGGCTGAAGCCGAAAATACATCCTGCCGTTTCAAAATCAGCAAACAGGTAGACAGTACTGCTCACCGCACTCGGCTCCTTTTTTTTCACTTCGTATTGTGGTACGGATGCATTTGGATCTAATACATCAATCAATTGCGGAAGCATACCGTCAATAAAGCCCTTTAATCTATTTTCATCTAGTCCACCGGGGATATGCTTCACCTCGTAAATACCGCACACCTTATCATCCGGTATAGGCTGTATACCCAAATATTTTCCATTTGGAGCGTATACAGTTGTATAAGCGTTGGTGGGAGTACCGTATGTCGGGCCTCCGCTGACTATATATGCGAGATTTCCGGCTTTCAAAACCAGCTTAGGCTGTGAAGGGATGCCCGGAGTCTGCCCTGGGTTTGGAAGTGTGGTTTGCTGATCCTGATTCGGGTTGGTTGTTACCTGACTGCTGCTTGATCCGGGTGGGAGGTCGGGGGGAATGTTTGCAAGTCTTATAGGTAAAATTATGGAGGTTGCGATAAAGGCGACGCAAGCCGCCGTTGCGCCGAAGCGGACAAGCATAGCCTTGAATTTTCTTTTTCTTGCGTATTTTTCCTTTTCCTTAAGGTGATTTTCAATAAAGGATATATCAAGGTTGCTTAAAGCGTTATTTAAATTTTCATTTTTCATACTGTATATCCCTCTCTTTCCAAGGCGGATAAAAACTCTGCGCGAATTGAGGCAAGCTCCTTATTTACAGTTGATTTGCTTTTTCCGATTTCCTTTGATATAGCTTCTATGGATTCCGCAAAGTAATATCTGCTTATAAATATAAATCTCCGTCTGTCCGAAAGAGAGCCTACAAAGCTATTAAGCACTCTGCTTAATTTTTCGGAGTCAAGGATTTTATAAACGTCGCTTTCTTCTGCCAAAACTCCGTCAAGCTCGTCAAGTGAAACGGTCATTTCCGTAGGAACTGCCTTCTTTTTGGATTTGGAATTATACTTATTTACGGATATTCTGCGGATTATAACGGTAAGATACGCCTTTAACACGTTAGGTCTTGCGGGCGGTATGGAATTCCACGCGCCAAGATAGGTGTCGTTAAGACATTCCTCACAGTCGAGGTTGTCGTGAACTATATTGAACGAAACGGCAAAAAGATATTTTCCGTACTTTGAATCCGTTTCCTTAATGGCGCTTTCGTCCCGCGACCAATACAGCTCAATTATTTCGTTATCGCTTAAAACCGATGTGCTATGTGTACTGTCCATGTTTTTCTCCTTTCTCAAAGGTAGCTGCCTCATCTATATAAGTCAAGAAAAATTTCAAAATGTGTAATTTACAAAAATCGCACTCTAAAAAGGGTGCGATTTTATTCTTTATTTAATTCCTTTTCTATCCAAGCCATAAGAAGATTTACGCATTTTTCTATCTGGATGGGAGTTAAAGCTACACCTTTTTTCACCTTATACCATTTACTCATACATCCGCGGCAGCAAAGGGCGCAGGCGTGTTGAGCTATGAATACGGGATGTCCCTTTGTGGGAGTCTGCCGTCCGTCGTTATGGATCACTGCGGAAGCAAGCCTTGACATAACAATATCCCTTGCGTGCTCTCTTACTGTGTCAACACCCTTTTCCAAAACGTATTCCTTATCCTTTTTCGACAAATGGAAGGAGGAGCGGAATTTGGATTTTGAGAGTCTTACAAGAGCTTCCTCAACCGTTGCCATCAGATAAGACGCTCCTTTATGGAGTCCTTATCTATTCCCGCGGTTTTGAATATGCTTTCATCCTTATCCTGAATTACAAAATCGTCCTTAATGGCAAGAGCCGTAATTTTTTCGCCACGGGATCTTTCGTATATTTTAGAAGAAAGATTCATTGAGAAGGAGCCTCTGTATATTCCTTCCTCAACGAAAATTATATTCCTTCCCGTTACGTAAGGCAGGATAACGTCAGCCAGGCTATCAATATCGGAAAGATGCTCGCACGCTATAATTCCAACGGGTTTATCCGTTTCGCTCTTCGCCTTTATGCATTCGGAGAGAATTCTGCCGTAGGTAATAATTACGTTATCGGGAATATTGTCCAAATCGTAATCTGCATACACTCCCTCGGCTATTTTTACGGTTTTTTCGTTTTCTGTAAAGCCCTTTATAAGAGGATTTTCTCCGCCTGCCGGATATCTTACGGCGGTGGGAGCTTTACTTTCCCCTCTATAAAATTCTCTTAAGGATTTTTCAAGGGATTTAAAGGTAAGGGGCGCCCATATATCCATATTTGGTATTTCCAAAAGGAAGGAAACATCGAATATACCGTGGTGAGTAGCTCCGTCACGGGGATTAAGCCCCGCTCTGTCAATGCAGAAAAGCACGGGTAAGCGTTGAAGCGCCACGTCGTGAATAATGTTATCGTAGGCTCTTTGCAAAAATGTTGAGTAAATAGCTACGGCAGGTAAATAACCTCTCGCGCTCATACCCGACGCGAAGGTCACGGCATGCTCCTCCGCAATTCCTACGTCGAAGAAGCGTTTCGGATGCTTTTCCTTAAAGGGTGTAAGTCCCGTACCCTGCATCATAGCGGCGGTTACGGCGCATACCCTTTGACTTTCATCGGCAATTTCCGTAAGCACTCTGCCCAGCTCCGACGAGAAGGTTTTATCGGGGTTGCACGTTCCCTTTGGGGAAAGACCGTGATAGTAATCCGGATTTTTTTCCGCAGGCTCATAGCCCTTACCCTTTACGGTCTTCAAATGAACCACGCAGCATTTCTTTCTTGCCTTGGCGGCGCGGAGGTAGTCCTCAACCACGTCCTCGCGGTTTCCGTCCGCAGGACCGAAATAGCTAAAGCCAAGCTGCTCAAAATAATTGCTTCCGTAAAACAGTTTTTTGAATTTTCTCTTTATAGCGCTTAACAGCTTAATAAAGGGCTTACCGATAAGGGGTATATGCTCAAAGATCTTTTCAACCGCGCCCTTGGTCTTATAATATCCCGGGCTTGCGCGGAGCTTTGAAAGATTTCTTGCGAAAAGTCCCGTATTTTTGGATATGGACATTTCGTTTTCGTTGATTATAAGAATAAGGCGCAAGGATCTTTTACAGTTATTAAGCGCCTCGTGAATCATTCCTCCCGTAAACGCGCCGTCGCCGAGAACGACCACGGTATAGGCATCGGAGCCGTCAAGTCTGTCCGCCTCCGCAAAGCCGAGTCCTGCAGATAAGGAGGTTGACGAGTGTCCCGTGCCGAAGGCATCGTGAACGCTTTCACTCCTTTTGGGGAAGCCCGAAAGTCCGCCTCCTACGCGAAGCGTGGAAAATTCATCCCTTCTGCCCGTTAAAAGCTTGTGAACGTAGCTTTGATGTCCCACGTCGAAAATAACGTGGTCCCTCGGAGAATCAAAAACTCTGTGTATGGCTACGCTAAGCTCAACAACACCGAGATTTGAGGACAGGTGTCCGCCGTTTTCCGTAACTTTTTCCACAAGAAGCTCTCTAATCTCGGCGCAAAGCCCGGGAATTTCCTTCTCGGGCACGGACTTTAAATCAGCCGGGGAATTTATACTGTCAAGTAATGGTATATTCAATTTTTCATTATGCTTTTTAATACCCATCACATCCTTACAAAATTATGCTTAAATATTATTTTAACACATATACGCGTTTTTTTCAATAAAAAATAAAAGTCTTCCGTAAAAAATACGAAAGACCTTTGTTTTTTTATTTTTCCGCTTCCTTATAGAGCCTGTTATTCAGCTCGTTCATAAGCTCCTCTTTTATTTTTACCCTTGCTCTGTCATAGGTTACAAGACCGTTTATTTCCTCCTCTACGTCGGAAAGCTGGGTGTAGATGCAGGCGCAAAGTCCCTTCTTTATCAAGGGAAGAAGCTTTTTTAAGTAAAGGGTGGAAAGAGCCGCCGAAAGCTCCTCTTCTGTTTTGAATATTTTGTAGCCGAATTCCTTTTCGCTATACACGTGGTTGGGAATTTTCATAGAATATCCGCCGAATTCACTCAAAACCACGGGACGTGAGTCACGGGGTACGCGAAGGGGTGTATAGTAGGTATGAAGGCTGCAAAGAGTGGTTTTATCCTTGCCCTGGTCGTGCCAACCGCTTACGGAATCTACAATTCTTGTATTGTCAAGAGTAAGAAGCTTTTTCGTTATTTCGTAGGAGTCAAACTGTCCCCATCCCTCGTTAAAGGGAACCCATACTCCTATGGAGGTGACGTTTTTAAGCGCAGATACGGTTTCCTCCATTGCGTAAAGAAATTCTTCTCTGCCCTCCTTATTTTCTCGCGAAAAATATTTATAATCGCTGTCCTTATGCTTAAAGCCGAGGAAGGGCATAATACCTATATGGGAGAATTTATATTCTCCGCCGCCGTTTACAAAATCCTGCCATACTATAAGTCCGAGAAGATCACAGTAATAGTACCAGCGCATAGGCTCGATCTTAATATGCTTTCTTACGGTGTTAAAGCCCATATCCTTAAGCATCTTAAGATCGTCATACATAGCCTTATCCGAGGGAGGAGTTAAAAGGCCGTCACTGTAATAGCCCTGGTCAAGAACTCCGCTCATAAAATAAGGCCTTCCGTTTAAAAGAAGTCTCTTTTTACCCTTTTCATCGGTCCCGATACCGAATGAGCGTACGCCGAAATAGGATTCTATTTTATCCCCGTGCTCGCTTTCTATTACAAAGGTATAAAGCTTGGGGCTTTCGGGCGACCATAATTCAAAATCATATTTAAGGTCTATGCTCTTTTCATCTATATCGGATTCAATTATTTTTTCTCCGTTATCGTATACGGTAATTTTCTGCTTTCCCTCGCAATCCGAATACACGTTAACTGTGTTTTTGTCGGGAAAAGTACGTACCGTTATGTCTTTTATGTGTATTTTCGGCATCCATTCAAGCCATACGGTCTGCCATATTCCGCTTTGGGGAGTGTACCATATTTTACCCGGCTTCGAGCTTTGCTTGCCTCTTGCTCCGTGGGATTTTTCCGTTATGTCAGTGCATTCCACCAAAAGGATGTTTTTCCCCTCTGTGACAAAATCCTCTATTCTTACGGAAAAGGGAGTATATCCGCCCTTATGCTCGCAGGCGAGGGAGCCGTTTACGTACACCTTGCAATATTGGTCCACAGCGCCGAAATGAAGATATATCGCCTTATCAAGCATATTACCGCAAATTTCTATTTCTCTTGAATATACAAGCTTCTCGTCTTCGCCGAGGGCAAAACTATCGGGGATGCCGCTATTTAGCGCCTCGGGGGAAAAGGGGACTAATATTTTTTCGTTAAATTCAGACACACTCTCGGTTATTTTAGCTTTTTTGAAGCTCCAATAGCCGTTTAAAATCATATATCCTTCCCTTTTTAATTGAGGACGGGGATATTCGCAAAGAGGGATATTCCCTATTTCGTATACCGATTTAAGCTTCATTTTTTCCTCCTACGCTTTTTCTTAAAAGGGGGATAATTCCGAATATCAATGCGGAGATTATTGACGCCGCCAAAAAGATTTCGGGAGCGGGTATGTACATCGTAGTCATAGTATCCGCAGAGCCAAGGTCGGGCAAGGGAATATTTTTCGCCTTATTTATAGCGTTGCCTATCATTGGCCCTATCACCATAGGAATAAGGACAAAAAATACCATTCTCACGCCTTGAAGCTTACCTACCGCGTGGGGTGGAGTATAATCTCTTACAAGGGAGCCGCAAAGAGCGGATATCAATATATAACCCACGATCATTACAAATCCGCCCAAGCCGAAGGTGATAAGAAGAGCTGTCTTGCTGCCGCCCTTGAAAAGGTACATAAGAAGCAGTCCGAGGGTAAATACTCCCGCCGCCATATAAAGCATAAGAGTTTTATCCTTTTTATCGGAAAGGCGTGTAAGGTACAGATTTATAAGAGCTCCTAAAATAATGCAGGCACCGAACACCACGCTATACTCCATAACGGAAAATCCCAGATAGGTCTTCATATAGATTATAAGGTATGGCATAAAGGTCTGGCAGGCGATACCGTACACCATAACAAGACACAGGGTAAGGTAAAATGGGATATTCGACTTAATCACAGAGGGTGTAAAGCCATAGAAAATATCCTTCATTGATCCGCTTTTTACAAGAGTATCGCTATCCTTAATTATAAATACGCCATAGATTCCGCAAAGGGAAATTACAATACCGAGAGCTAAGAAAAGCGTTGAATAGCCCATTGCCTCAACCAATATACCGAAGCCGCCCGCTACAATAAGCATAGCCGCCAAGGGGAGAATTGAAAGAACGCCCTCAACTGTTCCTCTGTATTCCTTTTCCGTATTATCGGTTACCCAGGCATTAAAGCAGGCATCGTTTGCGCCCGAGCCGAAAAGTGTCATAACGCAGTCGCCCACAACGACGGCACCTAAAGTAAACTTAATTGCTTCTGCCATATCCATATTGAATATGGAAGACGTAAGCTCGGGGGACATATAGCCGAAAAGGGCTACTGTAACACCCCAGATAATATAGCCTACCGATATAAATTTACGTCTGTTTCCTATTTTGTCCGATACCGTACCTATTACGAGGGTGGCTACCGTTGCCACAATTCCGCTGAGCTGCACCATTAAGGTTACCGTATCGAGGGAGGGGGCTACGGTTTCGAAAACGAAGAGGTTGAAATACATATTTTCAACGCTCCAGGCAATCTGTCCAACGATGCCGAAAAGCATAAGCACGGTCCATTTGGACCTTCCTAAGGTACTGCTCTTCATATTACGCCTCGTAATCAAGGGAGAGTCTTTCGGAAACTGCGGGACGCACTATACCGTTTGCAATCTCCACGTGGAGAGGATTCTTCTGGTAGCTCATTAACGCGTCATTATCGGTAAACTCCGAATCCATCATAATATCGCCTGAGGACGAGGGAAGCTTGTTTATAATGATCTCCATCTTTGTAAGGCCATCTATTTTACCGAGGAGTCCTTCAAGGGCGGTTTTTATTTCAAGCGCCTTTTTTGACTTGTCCTCGATTTCGTCCTTCAATTTCCAAACTATCATATGCTTAACCATATTAAAATACCTCTCTTTGTTTTTTATTTACTTATAGTATATCACATCCTTAACGAAATTTCAATGCGGATTGATTTTGCGCAATAAATATGTTATAATAATATAAATTACGGAGGTGATTTTATGAACTGGGAAAGCGTACAGACTGTTTTACATTACGTATCAGGTCCCATTATCGGCGCTATTATTGGATATATAACGAATTTTATCGCAGTGAAAATGCTGTTTCACCCATACAAGCCCATTAAGATTTTCGGCTTTACTCTGCCCTTTACTCCCGGTATAATTCCAAAAAGAAAGACCCAGCTTGCAAAGGCAATAAGCCACGCCGTCAGCGATAAGCTATTTACAGAGGACGACCTTTCCGATATTCTTTGCTCCGACAAAATAAAGGATACGGTATCAGGCGCAATTTGCGATAAGGCTGAGGAGCTTTACCAAAAGAGTCCTATGGAAATCGCTCTTTCCGTAACCAGCGAGGAAAATGCACAGGAGTTTAAAAGCAAGACCTGTGATTTTGTTTCAAGCAAGGTTATGGAAAGCGCCAAGGAAATTGATATGGGGGCGCTTATTGCAGAAAAGGGCTTTGACGTAATTAAGGAAAAGAAATCCTCTATGGGTATGCTTGGTATGTTCATATCCGACGAGCTTATATCAAGTCTTCTTGAGCAGCTCAAGCTTAAAATAAACGAATTTATCGACACAGAGGGCGAATTTATGATAGGTGCGAAGGCTAAGGAAAAGATAGACCTTGTCTGCTCCGTTCCCCTTTGCGACAGTATAGGAATTAGCGAAATAAACAGGGATGCCGTAAAGGAAAAGGTGGGAGCCATATACGAAAGCATTGTTAAAAAGGCTCTTTCATCTATTGCGGGACAGATTGATATTGCATCGGTTGTTGAAGCCAAGGTCAACGCAATGACGGTAAAGGAGCTTGAGGCTCTTTGCCTTTCTGTTATGAAGCGCGAGCTTGGAGCGGTTGTAAATCTCGGCGCTCTTATCGGATTTATTATCGGTATTATAAACATATTCGTATAAAAAAATGACGAGGAGTTTTAACAATTCCTCGTCATTTTTCTGTTGATAGTTAACGTTTTCGTTGAAATTCAAAGGCCGTTCTTCAAAGTGCGGTCTTTTTTATTTTATCCGTTATAATCCGGGCTTTTAAGTATCCAGATCATTTCATCCTTATAGACCTGGGTATATCCTGCCCACAGGTAATCCCTTGATTCCTTTGTGCTTTGCTGCTCATAGCTGCCCGACATCAAAAATACTACGAAGTCAACGTCGGTTTTCGCCTTGCCGTTTACCTTGTGATAATAGGTTTCGTATATTTCCTCTCTGTTTGCAAGATGAGGAACTATAAAGGTGGTACAGGCAACGGACGCGTCGTCGGGAATATATTCGCAAAGCACCTCGTCCATTTTATCGTAGGTATCCTTGAATAGCGCTTGGTTCTTTACAAGATAGGTCTGAGAGCCGAATACCAAGCCTATATAAAGTATGAATGAGCATACGCAGGCTATTACGAAAATATATCTTTTAGGCTCTGATTTAAGCTCTGCCGCATTGATAATTGATGCGTATATGAGGAATGCGGTAATTCCAAAATGATATTGGAAGTTAAGATCACACTGATAGGGCCACGCCGACAAAAGATTAAGAAGCATTGGCGCTAAAAGAATATATCTTGACATTTTCTTTGTAATGAGAGGTAAAAATGCAAGGGGCAAAAGAAGCTTGACTATGTACGTCAGCTTTGTTATGCTTTCTCCGTTATTATCAATAAAAAGCTGTGATATTGCATATCCCGGATTCGTAATCAAGGTCTTGACAACGCCGAGAAGTCCACCGTCACCGTATATAAGGTTGCCAAACCTTGAATCGCTCATTATGCCCAGTCCCGATCTTGTAAGAATGGTATATGATACCACAAAATACACAAGGGCGCTTGCGCACAAAAGAGTTCCCGTTTGATATTTCTTTCTTGATGCTATTAAGAATATTCCATAGATAATTACGTAAATAAACACATCCTCCTTGACAAGAAGGGCAAGGATGGCAAATATGAACAGAGGAATATATCTTTCCCTCTCTCCAAAGTAAAACGTCCACAAAAGCAGGGGGAGAAGGAAGCAGTTCTCGTGGAAATCGTAATTGCATCCCAAGGAAATTGCGGGGAAGGAGCAATAAAGGAACGCCATTACTCCCGCGGATTTATTGCTGAAGCCCTTATCCTTTGCGATAAGCACAACGGGTATTACTCCGCTCATTAAAATAATAGCTTGGGCTATCTGAAGGGTATTGGGATAAGGAAACAGCCAATAAACAGGTAAAAGCAAATAGCATATAGGTGAAAAATGTACCGCAAAATGTGAAAGAAGATAATCTCTTTCACAGGTGGTATTGGGTACCAGGGTTTCGCTCATATTATGGAACATCTGACAGAAGATACCAAAATCAAAATTTGGAGAGGCATAGGTTTCATATCTCAAAACTCCGAAAAGAGCCAGAGTAAAGGCAAAAATAAAGGTTATTATGCTTATACCTATAATTGAGCTCTTTTTGTTAATATCAAAGCTTCCCAAATTGAAGCAGCCCTGATGCAATGCGTAAACAACTACAAGAACTCCAACAATGGCTAATCCAAGGCTTATTAAGAAGCCTCCCTTCTCCGTAAGCACAAGTAATGCAAAAAGCAAATATGAGCCTACAAGGCTGTATTCCGTAATTTTTTTATCAGGGAGCTTATATTCAAGCACGGTAAGGGCGGAAAATGATGCCGCTATAATAACAAGTGTGATTATTGTTTTCCAAACGCTGTCCTGAACGAAGGAAAGATTTACAAATGAGGTTTTATATACAATAAGATTTATGGCGCTTGTGAAAAACCAGGAGCATATTATGGTGCGAACGAAAATTTCGGGCGAATACTTAATCTTTTTAAAAAAACGGTCCATTGCTTTTTCCTCCTTTTACACTTACCCTTTCATTTTATCATATTAATATAAAAAAGTAAAGATTAAACAATAAAAAAACGGCAAGGGGATGCTCCCCTCGCCGTTTTGTCATTTTATTTGGTTAATTTTCCGCCATTACAACCGTTTCTTCAGATGATTCAAAGGGTTCGTTAACTGACTCCGCTTCCGTTTCTTCCGTTGCGGGAGCCTCGGTAAAGGTCATTTTACCAAGCTCGTTACATCTGTCGCAGAGTCTTCTCGCTATCTGCTCTCTGTTTTCGTCTCCCTTACTCAGCTCTGAATACATAACGGGCTTATCTATTACGTAAGTATTTTCTTCCTTCTTATAGTATGATACGTATATAGGAACGTCATATCCCTTTCTTTTACAGTATTCGCAAAGCATAGTAAAGCCTGCGTGGAAGCCCTCAAGCTCGGAAAGATAGCCGTTTGTGGAATCCTCGGGATAAATAATAATATTCTGTCCGTCCGTAAGGGATGCATAGCTCTCCTTAATGGTCTTTACAAATCTTGAATCCTTGTATGTGGAAATAAGATTAAGACCGCTGTAAAAAAGATTGGTAAGAGGGCTTGCAATAAGACAAAATGCTCTTGCCGCGTGAATATTCCAATGCTTCTTCTCGTGATAATAAACCTTTGTCTGATACTTATAAAGCTTTATAAGTCCCGAGTTCATCTCGTGAGCGCCCCACATTCTGAAATTGCTGTTATGATAAATTTCAAATGCCATAGGCGCATCCGTGCCCTCGTGGTTACTCAAAATAATGCTTCCCTGCTTTATATCGCATCCGTCCAGATATATAAATTCAGGCTTTTTATATCTTATCTTCATTACCTTTTTAAGGGCCTTGAAGTACCATTTCCTTTTTCCTGTCTGTATCTTTTTTTCTGTATTTGCCATTTCTCAACCGCCTGTTGTAATTTTGCATTACAATTATATACGGCTAT
Organism: Eubacteriales bacterium; assembly: GCA_045542635.1. Lineage (GTDB taxonomy): Bacteria > Bacillota > Clostridia > Oscillospirales > CAG-272 > RGIG2000. Next base: position 934 of record JAZQLK010000025.1, on the reverse strand, counting down.
TATAAACTATAACTAAACAAAACCGCTTAAAGATAAAAAGCAGGCCTTTATTTAGCATAAAGCCCGCTTTAATATTATTTATTAACGTCGTCGCGGAACTGAAGCTTGTAAAGGCTTGCGTAGGTTCCGTTTTGAGCAACCAGCTCTTCGTGCTTGCCAAGCTCCGTTATGCGTCCGTCGGATACAACGGCTATCTTATCCGCATTCTTAACCGTGGATAAGCGGTGGGCGACAACTATGGTCGTTCTTCCCTTGCAAAGCTCGTCAAGGGAGCGTTGGATAAGAATTTCCGTAGTGTTATCAAGGGCGCTTGTCGCCTCGTCAAGAATAAGAATAGGCGGATTTTTAAGGAATACGCGGGCTATGGAAAGACGCTGCTTCTGTCCGCCGGAAAGCTTCACTCCGCGCTCGCCTATTACGGTATCGTAGCCCTTTTCAAGAGTAAGCACGTAATCGTGGATATTAGCGCGCTTGGCAGCCTCTATTACCTCCTCCTCGGTGGCGCTTGGTCTTCCGTAAAGGATGTTATCTCTTATGCTTGCGTTAAAGAGGTAAACGTCCTGCTGAACTATACCTATATTCTGACGGAGGGATTTCATTGTTATGTCGTGAATTTCCTTACCGTCTATAAAAATTTCGCCCTTTTCCACGTTATAGAAGTGGGGGATAAGATGGCAGATTGTGGTTTTACCGCCTCCGCTTGGTCCTACCAATGCAAAGATTTCACCCTTCTTTATTTCAAGAGTCAAATCGTGTAAAACGTCGGAATCTCCCTCGTAGCCGTAGGTTACGTTCTTAAAGTAAATATCGCCCTCTACCTTTTCAATATCCGCAGCGTCAGAGTCGTCTATCTCGGGCTCTGTGTCCATAATTTCAAGAAAACGCTTAAATCCCGTTACTCCGTTCTGATACTGCTCCATAAAGCCTATAAGGG